>JAHEDX010000006.1:72261-91697 GCA_024641005.1 Acidimicrobiaceae bacterium | reverse complement strand
TCTTGACGAGGAGGGCGACGAGCGCCACGAGGCCCCAGATCAGGTAGAAGTAGCCGCCGTCGCGCGAGAACGTCTTGCCGAACACGTCGAGCTCGGCGAAGTCGATCGGGCCGATCTCGACGGGCGCCGTGACCGAGCGACCGGTCAGGCCTCCGGTGACAGAGTCCCAGTTCTCGAACACGTGCTGGCCGAGGAACACCAGGCCGAGGGTGATGATCGCCAGATAGCTCCCGCGCAGTCGGAGCGCAAACGGTCCGATCACGACGCCGACGAGGGCGCCCAACAAGGCTGCGCTGACGAGCCACAACGGCAACGGCAGCTCGAGTTCGCCACCGACGTAGGCCGACGTGTAGGCGCCGGCGCCGAGAAAGAATCCGTGTCCGAGGGAGATCTGGCCGGTGTACCCGGTCAGCACGTTGAGCCCGATCGCACCGATCGCGGCGATGCCGGCGTAGTCGACGATCGTGAGCTGGAAGTCCGACAACACGAACGGCCCGCCGAAATAGGCGACGATCAACAGCACGAGACCGAATCGCTGCCACCCGCTGCGCCACAGGGTCGTAGCGTCGAGGTGATCCTGCACCATCGACCGGTTCGCCGAATCGCGGCGCGTCAGCGCGAGCGTCATAGCCGCTCCACCTCCTCCGTTCCGAACAGCCCGTACGGACGGACCATGAGGATCACGATCATCACGACGTATGGCGTGACCGACTGGAAGTCGTTGCCGAGCCAGGGTGCGTGTTGGGGTTGGTACCCGGCGGTCAGCATCTGTGTGAGGCCGATGATCACACCGCCGACGACGGCGCCCAGCGGCGAGTCGAGGCCGCCCAGGATCATCGCCGGAAACGCTGCCAGGGCGATGAGACCGACGCTCGGCCGCAGCGCTGCAGGACCAGCCGTGAGGGTGATGCCGGCGATCGCAGCGACCGCGCCGGCGATCGCCCAGGCCGTGGCGACCACGCGCCGGACCGAGATACCGCGTGCCATCGCTGCTTCCTCATCGATCGCAACGGCGCGCATGGCGAGACCCATCCCGCTGTATTTGAAGAACACGAAGAAGCTGCAGACGACCAGCAACGCCAGGCCGATCGTCCACAGGTCGACGACTGCCATCACGATGCCACGAGCGGTGACGGTGTCGATGCCCCACGGATCCTCGAGGTTCTGGGCGTCCTGGCCCCACACCATCGTGATGATCTGATCGAGTACGAACAGCAGTCCGATCGTGATCATGATCACGGAGAACACCGGTTGCCCCGTCATCCGACGCAGCAGGAAACGTTCGACGAGAACTCCGACCGCCGCCGACGCGACGATCGCGACGAGGGCTGCGATCCAGAACGGCAGACCCCACGTGACGTGCGCGTTGAACGTGAAGTAGGCGCCGAGCGCCAGGATCGAGCCTTGCGCGAAGTTGATCACCCCGGTCGCCCGGTGGATCACCACGAAGCCCAATGCCACGAGGGCATAGCTCGAGCCGAGCGCCAGGCCCGCGAAACAGAGCTGCAGGAAGTCGGTCACCGGTACATCTCCTCGATCGACACGGAGAACTCCTGCCCGACGGCGCGCCGCTTGACCTTCTGTGTGGCGGTCAACGAGCCGCCCTCGTGGTCGAGTTCGCGATCGAGCAGTCGAAACGCCTTGATCTGTTCGACACGAGCCAGGTCGCGGTTGACGTGATCGACCCATTCGTCGATGAGTGCCACGACCTCGGGTTTGGCCGACAGATCGTCGTAGGTGGTGTAGGCCAGCTCACGGCGTCGCGCCCAGTCACCGACCGTGTCGGCCTCGATGCCGATCAGCGCGCTCAGGAACTTGCGACCGTCGCCGATGACGATCGCCTCCTTCACGAACGGCGACACCTTGAGCCGGTTCTCGATCTCGCTCGGCGAGATGTTCTTGCCACCGGCCGTGATGATCAGGTCTTTGAGCCGGTCGGTGATCGTGAGGAATCCGGCAGCATCGAGTTCGCCGACGTCGCCGGTGTGCAACCACCCGTCCTCGTCGAGCGTCTCCGCGGTCGCCTCGGGGTTCTTCAGGTAGCCGAGGAAGTTGCCCGGCGACCTGGTCAGGATCTCGCCGGATTCGGCGATCTTGATCTCGACGCCTGGCAACGCCTTGCCGACTTTGCCCAGGCGAACGTCGTCGGCGGGCGTGTACGTGGCGACCGCGGTGTTCTCGGTCTGGCCATACCCTTCACGGACCGGCACCCCGATCGCCCAGAAGTACTCCAACAGCTGTGGAGCGATCGGTGCGGCACCCGACAGGGCCAATCGGACCCGTCGTAGCCCGAGCTTGTCGCGCAACGAACGGAACACGAGCAGCCAGCTCACCCAGCCGAGCAGCATGCCGAAGGGGCCGGTGCGACCATCCATCCGATCCCTGCCGACTCGTTGCCCACGGCGCACAGCCCATCGGTACAGGCGTCGCTTCGTCGGCGAGGCGTCGTTCATACGAATCTCGACCGTGGCGGCCATCTTCTCCCAGACGCGCGGCACCCCGAGGAACAAGGTCGGTTGCACGTCGCGCAGATCGTGGGCGAAGAACGGTCCGCCACGGCCGAAGTTGACGACGTATCCCACATCGAGCGCGTTGATCGACGAGTTCAGCCGTTCGGCGACATGGCACAAGGGCAGGTACGACAACACCTCGTCGTGGTTGTCCGACTGGAACGCCTCACCCATCGACCGGGCGGCGGACACCATGTTGCGTTGGCTGAGCATCGCACCCTTCGGTGGACCGGTCGTGCCCGACGTGTAGACGATCACCGCCATCTCGTCCGGATCGAGGGCGGCGACCCGTTCGGCCCACTCCGCCTCCCGCCCCGCCCCGAGGGCCTCGAACTCGTCGAACGTCATGATCTGTGGATCGTCGAGGTGTTGCAGCACCGTGTTCTCCTCGATCACGACGATCTGACGCAGGTTCGGGAGGTTGTCGCGAACCTCGAGCACCTTGTCGAGCTGCTCTTCGTCCTCGGCCACCAGCAGTACGGCTTCACTGTGCCCGAGCAGGTAATCGACCTCGGCGGACGGCGACGTCGGATAGATACCGACGGGGACCGCTCCGATGCCCTGAGCAGCGATGTCGGCGATCAGCCATTCGGGCCGGTTCTCGCTGTGGATCGCGATCCGGTCTCCGGGCGCCACCCCCAACGCGTCCAACGCCATCCCGACCCGAGCGGCGCGGACGGCGTATTCGTTCCAGCTGATGGGGGTCCACACGCCCAGGTCGTGGTGGCGGATCGCCACCGACTCGCCACGTTCTGCAGCGCGCGCCAACAACATGGCGGGCAGGGTCGCCGGCGCGACGTTCGTCGCCGGGGGCGGCATGGGTGAGTCGATCGTCGTCATGCGTCTGACCGTCCGAGGTAGACCTGATGGACCCGCTCGTCGTTCTGAACACTGGCCGGATCACCGATCGTCACGACCCGTCCGAAGTCCAGCACCATCACCCGGTCGGCAAGGTCCATCACCAGATCCATCTGGTGCTCGACGAGGATCGTGGCGATGCCCAGCTCGCGGCGGATCTGAACGATGTGGCGGGCGGTGTCTTCGGTCTCCTCCTGGTTCATCCCGGCCACCGGCTCGTCGAGCAGCAGGAGCCGTGGTTCCATGGCGAGCGCCCGACCGAGTTCGATCCGTTTCTGCACTCCGTAGGGAAGGGCGCCGACCGGCATCTCGCCGTAGTCGGCGAGATCGAGGAAGTCGGCGATCTCGGCGCAACGCCGACGGTGGCTGCGTTCTTCGCGCCTCGCCTTGCCGAACCACAGCGGACCGGAGATCGGGCCGGCTTTCAGGAGGTGATGCCGCCCGAGCATGAGGTTGTCGATCACCGACAGGTTCGTGAACAGCGCCAGGTTCTGAAAGGTTCGGGCGATACCGAGTTCGGCCGTGTCCGCTGGCTTGAGGTCGAGCAACTCGACTCCGTCGAGCCGGGCAGAACCCGTCTGGGGGTGGTACACCGCGTTGAGGCAGTTGAAGATCGACGTCTTGCCGGCGCCGTTGGGGCCGATCACAGCGAACAACTCGCCCGGAAGCACGTCGTAGCTGACCTCGCGGAGCGCCGTGACGCCACCGAAGTTCAACGAGACATCGGTGACCTCGAGCAGAGGTGCCGGCGCCGGGGTCGACTCGTTCATCACACGCCCCAGGCCTTGTGTCGGCGATAGCTCTTGATCTCGTGGAACTTGGTGCGACCGCGGTCGCCCATGCCCAGGTAGAACTCCTGGATGTCGTGGTCTTCGCGCAACTCGTCGGCGGGGCCGGCTTTGGCGACCTTGCCGTTCTCGAGCACGTAGGCGTGGTCTGCGATCGACAGTGCCATCTGGGCGTTCTGCTCGATCAGCAACACGCCCGTACCCTGCCGATTGATGTCGACGATCACGTCACGGATCAAGTCGATGATGCGCGGGGCCAGCCCGAGTGACGGTTCGTCGAGCAGCAGCAACTGCGGCTTCGCCATCAGCGCCTGACCGATCGCGACCATCTGCTGCTCGCCACCGGACAGATACCCGGCTTGGCTGTCCCATCGGTCGCGAAGCACGGGAAACAACTCGGCGATGTTGTCGTATCGCTCGGCCAGCTCGTCGCGACTGGGACGGCTGACGAGGGCCCCAGCGCGCAGGTTCTCCTGAACGGTGAGATCGGCGAACAAGCGACGACCTTCCATCACTTGGGCGACGCCGTGGCCGACGATGCTCGCCGATGAACGCTCGTGGATGTCGGTTCCGCCGAGGCTGATCGAACCCTTGGTGATCCGCCCTCGCTGGGCGGGCAGCAAGCCGGTGATCGCCCGCAGCACGGTCGTCTTGCCGGCGCCGTTGGCTCCGAGCAGCGTGACGATCGAACCGGAGGCCACATCGAGGCTGACACCGCGCAGCGCGACGATCACATCGCTGTAGACGACTTCGAGATTCTGGATCGACAGCACTGTGTCGCGACCATCGATCATCTCGCCGACTCCCTACCGCGCTGCCCTGGGTGACCAGAACATGCAGGCACGAGGCGGAAACAACACATCAACCGACCATATGGTCAGCCGACCGCAAGTTGACAGGGGCCTAGGTCCCGAGAGCCGCGGCAACAGGCCCTTCCGATACCTGTCATTACGAACCCCGCGAACGTGAGATCGTCACCGGTGTCGTTGGTGGACTCCCGCAGGCTGTGATCGGCGGGCCGATCGACCCGGCCACCGGCTCGTGGAGTGTCACAACCCCTTGAAGGTGTCGTCCATCAGATCGGCGAGTTCCTGGTCGTGCACTGTCTTCGAGCCCGTGGCAGGGCTGCCCGACTCGACACGTGCGACGTGACGCAGGTCGTAGCCGAGTTCTTTCACCCTCCAGAGGTGATGCTCGATGAAGTTCCAGGCGCCCATGTTCTCGGGCTCCTCCTGCAACCAGCGGATTTCCTTGGCGTTGGGGTAACGGTGGCGGGCGATCTCGAGCATCTGCTCGCCAGGCAGTGGATAGAGCTGCTCGACGCGCACGATCGCGACCGGCGCGTTGCGGGCATCGCGCTCGGCCATCGCGTCCCAGGCGACCTTGCCCGAACAGAACACGATCCTCGTCACGCCGGCAGGATCGACGACGTTGGGGTCGTCGAGGACCTCCTGGAACGAGCCGGTCGTCAGCTCGTCGATGTGGGATCTCGTCTGCTTCATGCGCAATCCCTGCTTGGGAGCGAACAGTACGAGCGGCGTGTGACGCTCGCTGTGCACCTGGCGTCGCAGGAGATGGAAGTACTGCGCCGCAGTCGTCGCGTTGCAGACCTGCATGTTGTCTTCGGCGGCAAGCGTGAGAAAACGCTCGATGCGCGCCGACGAGTGCTCTGGGCCCTGACCTTCATAGCCGTGCGGGAGCAGCATCACCAGCCCGTTGCGCTGGCCCCACTTGTCCTCGGCCGCCACGATGTACTGGTCGATGATGATCTGCGCGCCATTGATGAAGTCGCCGAACTGCGCCTCCCACATCACCAACGCGTCGGTGTTGATGTGGGCGTATCCGTACTCGTATCCGAGCGCCGCATACTCGCTGAGCAGCGAGTCGTACACCCAGAAGTTGGCCTGGACGTCATGGAGATCGTTGAGCGGGATCCAGGGCACACCGGTGTCGAAGTCGACCAATGCGGCGTGTCGCTGGCTGAACGTTCCGCGACGGACGTCCTCACCTGCCAGCCGCACGTGATGCCCCTCGAGCATCAGTGAGCCGATCGCGAGCGCTTCGCCGGTTGCCCAGTCGATGTCGTGATCGTCGGCGAACTGCGCCGAACGGGTCTCGAACTGACGAACCAGCTTCGGGTGCGGCACGAAACCTTCGGGATATGCCGTGAGCTGGTGGAAGATCCGATCGAGCGTGGCCCGCTCGACGCCGGTCGGGATGTGTGGCAGCACGCCGATCGGCTTCGGCGGCTTGGGAACGCGTGGGGCCTCGTGGCCACGCGAACGAGTCTCGTCGAGTGCGATCTGCAGCTTGCCCTGGAAATCGCTGAGTGCCTGCTCGGCCTCGTCGACGGTGATGTCGCCACGCTTCACGAGCGTCTCGACGTAGAGCTTGCGCACGTTGCGGCGATCGGCGATCGCCTTGTACATCAGGGGCTGCGTATAGCTGGGGTCGTCACCCTCGTTGTGTCCGTAGCGGCGGTAGCAGACCATGTCGATCACGACGTCCTTGTGGAACGCCTGGCGGTATTCCCACGCAAGTCGAGCCACCCGGACGCACGCTTCGGGATCGTCACCGTTGACGTGGAAGATCGGCGCCTGCACCGTCTTGGCGACGTCCGAGCAGTACAGCGACGAACGGCTCCACTCGGGTGCGGTGGTGAACCCGATCTGGTTGTTGATGATGAGGTGGATGGTGCCACCGACGCGATAGCCGCCCGTGTCGCTCATGGCGAGACACTCGGCGACGATGCCTTGACCCGCGAAGGCCGCGTCACCGTGGATCAGCAGCGGCAGGACCGAGAACGCTCCCGGCGGGTCGATGAGATCCTGCTGAGCGCGAGCCATGCCCATGACGATCGGGTCGACGGTCTCGAGATGGCTGGGGTTGGCGGCGAGCTCGATCTTGATGTCGGCGCCCGAAGGGCTCTCGTACTTGCCCGTTGCGCCCAGGTGGTACTTGACGTCACCAGAGCCCTGCACGGTGTTGGGATCGACGTGACCTTCGAACTCGGAGAAGATCGCCTCATAGCTCTTGCCCATGATGTTCGAGAGCACGTTGAGACGACCACGGTGGGCCATGCCGAGCACGGCCCCCTCGAGACCTTCGTCGGCTGCTCCCGACAAGATCTCGTCGAGGATCGGGATCGCCGACTCGGCGCCCTCGATACCGAACCGCTTCGTGCCGACGTACTTGGTGGCGAGGAACTTCTCGAACGCCTCGGCAGCGTTGAGCCGCTCGAGTATGCGATCCTTTCGTTCTTTCGGCAGCGGCGGCGGCTTGATCTCGACGTGCTCTTGGATCCAGCGCTGCTCTTCGGTGTTCTGGATGTGCATGTACTCGACGCCGATCGTGCGGCAGTAGGCGTCACGCAACACACCGAGCAGATCGCCGAGCGTGAGCTTGTCGGTGCCCGCAACCCCGTCCGTGAGGAACTCGCGGTCGAGGTCCCAGATGGTGAGGCCGTAGGTCGCCGGATCGAGTTCGACCGGTGTCGCCGGTTGTTTCCAGTGCAGCGGATCGAGGTCGGCGATCAGGTGGCCGCGCACGCGATGCACACGGATCAGCTTGGCGACCGCCATCTGCTTGGCGAGCATCGCCTCTTCGCGATCGATCGGGTTGATGTCGGGCCGCCACTTGACCGCCTCGTAGGGCATGTCGAGGTCGTGGAAGATGCTCTCGTAGAACCCGTGCTCGCCGAGCAGCAGCTCGTGTACCCGCTTGAGAAACATGCCCGATTCGGCACCCTGGATGATGCGGTGGTCGTAGGTGCTCGTGACCGTCACGACCTTGGAGATGCCGAGCGACGACAGGTTGCGACGGTCGGCGCCCTCGAACTCGGCCGGGTAATCGATGTTGCCGACCCCGACGATCACGCCCTGGCCAGGCATCAGACGCGGCACCGATTGCACCGTGCCGATCGTGCCGGGGTTGGTGAGCGTGACGTTCGCACCGGCGTAGTCGTCGATGGTCAGCTTGTTGTTGCGGACCTTGCGGATGATCTCCTCGTAGGCGGCGAGGAACCCGTTGAAGTCGAGCGTGTCGGCGTTCTTCAACACCGGAACCACGAGGCTGCGGGTGCCGTCGCCCTTGTCGACATCGACGGCCAGGCCCATGTTGACGTGGTCGTGGCGCATGAGGCGCGGCTTGCCGTCACCACCCTCGATGAACCCGTTCTTCATGTTCGGCGCCGCGTCGGCGATCGCCTTGACGAGTGCGTAGCCGATGAGATGCGTGAAGCTGACCTTGCCGAGGCCCGACCTGGCCCGATACCCGTTGATCACCTTCCGGTTGACCTCGAGCAGCTTGGCCGGCACGTTGCGGAAGCTGGTTGCGGTCGGCACCTCGAGACTCGCCGACATGTTCTTGACGATGACCGCGCCCACGCCCTTGATCAGCTCGCCCGGTTCCTCGACGACGGGCGATGCCGGAGCGGGCATCGCCGGCGTCGGGGCAGCGGTTGGGGCTGTCGGAGCTGCAGTCGGGGCGGGGGGCGCCGGGGCCTGCTCGACCACGACCGGGGCGGGGGGATGAGCCGCAGCGGTCACCGAGCGGTAATCCTCGAAGAACTCGCGCCAGGATGCACCGACGGAATCGGGGTCAGCGCGGTATTGCTCGTACATTTCCTCGACGAGCCAGGAATTGGCTCCGAACGCTGAACCGGCGGGATCTGAGGCAACCATCGCGCCCGATGGTACTCGCACGTTCGCCCGACGCACCGGAGCTGGCGGGCGGTGGCGATCCGAAACAGCTGCGGCGCGGCCGATGATCTGGCACGATGGTGCGATGCTCGGCGGACCTACAGACGACACACCGGTGACGGGACTTCCCGCGCCTTCCGACCTACCGACTCGGGGCGGGCCGCCGGCCGAGCCCTCGGGGACGCAGCCACCTCCCCCGCCACCGGGGGTATCGGCCCCGTCCTCACCGCGGCCCTCGTATTCGCCTGTGCTGCCCGCCGGGTCGCCGAAGGAACCGACACCGATGACCGCAGCGGCCTCCCAACCGAAGGCGGGGGCCGCGACGTGGTACCGGTCCGACCAGGAGCGACACAAGAGCGTGAGCCGACGCGCCAATCCGTTGCACCGCAGGTTCGGGCGCGGCCTGATCGGTCTCGTGGCCGTCTGCGCGCTCGCTGCCGGCCTGTACTTCGGCGCCCGCGCCCTGCAGGACTATCTCGGGCGCGACCGCCTGCCCGCCCAAGGGGCCGAGACACCCACCATCCGGGCGACCAGCTTCCAGATCCAATCCGCGTCGCCGGCACCCGACGTCGACGGCACCCTCACGATCGACGCGAACACCAGCGCGTTCGAGTTCATCGGACGCAACGGCGGCCCGCAGACCGACATGCAGGTCGTGAGCGCCGACGGAACGACGGTCTACATCCGCACGGCGAACGGGGACTGGCGGTTGGCCGATGATTCCGACACGATCGACGACGACGTTCGTGCCGTCGTGGCGTACGTGTCGAACGACGCGACTCCCGATGCGATCCTGACCAACCGGCTCCGACGCGGCTACGTCGAACTCGTCACCGAGAGCACCGAAGGCGCAGGTGACGACGAGTTGACCCGCTACGACATCGAACTGAACACACTGGCGTTCAGCACCGACTACCCCCTGCAATGGGGAGATTTCCAGAGCGACGCCGTGCCGGGTGTGGCGACCGTGCGAGTCGTACCGATGAGCATCTGGCTCGACAGCGACGGCGTGCTGGTTCGCGTGACCGCCGAACGATCGGGGTGGTCGTGGGAACGACTCACCTACTCGGACCTTCCGTTCACCCCCGGCGATCCGGGCGCCACGCTGCCGACCGATCCGCCGGCCGACGGCTGACTAGATCAGCTCGAGCGCGTCACCGTCGAACAGGGGCGTGATCCCCAGGTCGGCGATGTCGCGATCCATCTCGTCAGCGCCGGGCAGATCGAGGTTGCCGCTGGCGGCCTCGAAGATCAGCGGCAGCAGGCGTGCATCGCTGGTGCTGTTCAGAAACAGATCGCCGTTGCCCAGCACATACCGCACGGCGCGACCGATGGCCTCGGGATCCGAGATCGGCTCGTACCAGCTGAACCGGCCGGCGCTGTCGTCGGCCCAGCGGCCTCTGGCGATCGACTTGATCGTCTGCATCGCAACCGAACGTGTGGTGCACATCTCGCGCAGCTCGGTGACGTCGGCACGATAGGCATCGTCGAGCATCAGCGATCGGTTGTAGGGGAACAGCACACTGTCGAAGTCGAATCGTTCGAGGCTGCGGACATGCATGCGAGCGATCCGTAGGCCGTGGCCGGTCACCCCGATGAACCGAGTGAGGCCTTCGTCGCGCGCCCGAGCGAGCGCCGCCACGGCTCCGTCCGGAGCGAACGCCTGCTCCCACTCACCCGGTTCGACGAGGTTGTGCAGCTGGATCAGGTCGACATGGTCGACACCGAGCCGCTCGAGTGAGCGTTCGAGTTCGGCGCGAGCTGCTTGTCCGGCGCGCTCGCCGGTCTTGGTCGCCAGGAAGTAACGATCGCGGTGCTGGGCGAGGAACGGTTGCAGGCGATCCTCGGAAGCCCCGTAGGAGGCAGCCGTATCGATATGGTTCACGCCGGCCGCGTCGACCAACGCCATGGTCGCATCTGCAGTGTCCTGGCTCATGCCGCCGAGCGCAGCTGCTCCGAAGATCACACGGGTGGAGTGATGGCCGGTCCGGCCGAAAGCAGTGGTGGGGATCATGCTTCGACGCTAACGCGTCGCGTGCGAGACGGAGTTGACGAGGTAGGCGCCGCTGACAGCGATCGCACTCCCGGCGAGCGCCAACAACTCGACGCTCTCGCCTCGCAACACGATGCCCAGCATGACCGACACCGCCGGAATCAGATACGTCGTCGACGATGCCCTCGTGCTCCCGAATCGTCCGGCGTTCGAGGCCATCAACACATAGGCCAACCCGGTGCCGAAGGCGCCGAGCACGGCCACGGCGATCGCGCTCCCCCACTCGAACGAGGATTCGGAGATCGCGGCGATCCCGAATGGCGCGGTCAACATGAACGCGAGCGACAGCGCCCGACCGATCACCGGCAGCGAACCGAGCTGCCGTTGGACCGGCCCGGCGATGTTCAGCGCGATTCCGTAACAGACGAGTGCCGCGAAGATCATCAGAACTCCGCCGGCGCTCGATGATCCCTCCGACCATGACGGCACCGCGATCAGCACGACGCCGCCAAGGCCGATCGCGAGGCCGAGCAGCTGGCGACCGGGCGGGAGGCTGCGGGCGATCAGGGCGGCGATGATCGCGGTGAAGATCGGATTGGCTCCGTTGAGCATCCCCGTGACGCTCGACGACACACGCTGCTCGGCGAGCGGGAACAACGACAGCGGAACAGCCATCCACACCACGGCCAGCACTGCGATACGGGACCAGGAGCCTCGCGGTATCGGGCGGCGGGTGGCAGGCAACGATGCGATCACGCAGAACCCGAATCCGATCCGCATCCAGGTGATCAGGTAGGGCGAGAACGCATCGAGGCCGACAGCGATCAGATAGAAGCTCGAGCCCCAGATCAGGCCGGGAAGCGACAGCGTCACCCAGTCGACGAGACGGAGCTCTCGCTGTTCGGGTCTCACCTCGAGGTCCATCGGGCGCCAACGCTAGGCCCGCGTTCCTGCGTTGGTGACCCTGCCGGAGGGATCGGTCATGATGTCACGATGGCAGACGGCGACGCACCAGGGTTCCGGACCCGTTCGGTCCACGCCGGCGGGCGGCCCGATCCGGCCACCGGCGCTCGGGCGGTGCCGATCTACCAGACGTCGTCATACGTCTTCGGCAGCACGGACGAGGCAGCCAACCTGTTCGCCCTGCAGACCTACGGCCACATCTACAGCCGAATCTCCAACCCCACGGTGGCGGCGTTCGAGGAGCGGGTGGCGTCGTTGGAGGGTGGCCTCGGGGCGATCGGTACGTCGAGCGGTCAGTCGGCCGAGTTCCTCACGCTCGCCTCGCTCGCGGGCCAGGGCGACCACATCATCGCGAGCGCCCAGCTGTACGGCGGCACCCGTACGCTGATGGAGGTGACGCTCGCCCGGTTCGGCGTGGAGACCACGTTCGTGCCGCTGCCGGAGGCCGACGCCGTCGCGGCGGCGATGAGGCCGACGACCAAGGCCGTGTACGTCGAGATCATCGCCAACCCGAGCGGCATGATCCCCGATCTCGTCGCCCTGGCCGACGTCGCCCACGCCCACGGCGTGCCGCTGATCGTCGACTCGACCATGGCGACGCCGTACCTGTGCCGACCGATGGAGCACGGGGCCGACATCGTGCTGCACTCGGTGACCAAGTTCATCGGCGGGCACGGCACCTCGCTCGGCGGCGCGATCATCGAGTCGGGGCGGTTCCCGTGGGACAACGGCCGTTACCCGTTGATGACCGAGCCGATGCCCGCATACGGCGGGCTGACCTGGTGGGGCAACTTCGCGGAGTACGGATTCCTCACCCGCCTCCGGTCCGAACAGCTGCGCGACGTCGGTGCCACGATGACCCCCTTCAACGCGTTCTTGTTCCTGATGGGGCTCGAGACGCTCGCGTTGCGGATGCGCCAGCACGTCGAGAACGCGTCGGCGGTGGCCCGCTTCCTCGACGGGCACCCGCTCGTCGAGTGGGTTCGCTACAGCGGCCTCCCCGACTCGCCCTGGTACGAACGCGCCCGGCGCTATCTCCCCGAAGGTCCGGGGGCCGTGTTCGCGTTCGGCGTCAAGGGAGGCCGCGCTGCGGGCGCCCGTTTCATCGAAGCGGTGCGGCTGGCGTCACACCTCGCGAACATCGGCGACGCCCGAACATTGGTGATCCACCCTGCGTCGACCACCCATCAACAGCTGTCGGACGAAGCGCTCGGTGCCGGGGGGATCACACCTGATCTGATTCGGATCTCCGTCGGCATCGAGGACATCGATGACATCTGCGCCGATCTCGACCAGGCGTTGCGAGCGGCGAGCGGCGGCACGTGATGGCTGTCCTCGACCGCGCATCGGATCGCCTGGAGCTCATGAAACAAACCCGTTCCGTCGCGATCCTCGGCATGTCGGCCAACCCGAGCCGGGCGAGCCATTTCGTCGCGACCTATCTCAACGGCAAGACCGACTGGACCGTGTACTACGTCAACCCGAACGTGACCGAGGTCTCGGGTTCGCCCGTCTACCCCAGCCTGGCCGAGCTCCCCGAGGTTCCCGATCTCGTCGACGTGTTCCGGCGATGGGAGGATCTCGTCGACGTCGCTCGGGACACGGTCGGCATCGGCGCTCGCGCGATGTGGTTGCAGCTCGGCCTCGTCCACGACGAAGCTGCCGCCATCGCTTCGGACGCCGGTCTCGACGTGGTGCAGAATCGCTGTCTCAAGGTCGAGCACGCCAGGTTCGCCGGCGGGCTGCACACGGCCGGCTTCGACACCGGCGTCATCGACAGCCGGCGTACGTATCTGATCTGAGGGCTTCATGAGCACCCATCCGCATCGCAATTACGAGGTGCTCCCGTCGTTCGAGCGGTTCTCCCAGGTGGACGATGTGTTCTCCCGCTCCCGGTGGGACCCCGAGATCCAATCCGATGCGACCGATCGCTTCTACTCCACATACCGACGACCACTCACCGACTGGCGGGCGGCCGCCGGGTTCACCCAGCACGACTATGCGCTGCGGAATGCTGCGTGGCATGTCACCGACATCTTCGCCGAGATGAACGAGCAGGTCGACCGCCGGGATGGCTTCCTCGATCCACTGTCGATGTTGCGCGACGGCGCGTCCGAACGGATCGAGTTCGATTCGCCCGAGGCCGCGTCGCTCGACGTCAAGCATGTCGCCAAGGTCGTCGGCGCCGATCTGGTCGGTATCACGCCGTTCGACCAGCGATGGACCTACACCGAACGCTTCTCGGTGCAGACGGGTGGCGGGAAGCCGAACGAGCTCCCGCCGGAGCTGACGAATGTGATCGTGATCGGACAATCGATGGACCACGATCTCACCCGCACTGCCCCATCTGCTCTCGCCGGCACGGCGACCGGCCTCGGGTACTCGCTCGACTCCGTGGTGCTGCTGACGATCGCCCAGTACATCCGCAACCTCGGCTACCAGGCGATCCCCTCGATGAACGACACCGCGCTTGCGATCCCCTACGCGCTCGAGGCCGGGCTGGGCGAGTACGGACGTCACGGGCTGCTGATCACGCCCGAGTTCGGGCCGCGGTTGCGACTGGGGAAGATCTTCACCGACATGCCGCTGGCGCGCGACCATCCGCGCTCGTTCGGTGTCGAGCGGTTCTGCGAGGGCTGCCGACGGTGCACCGATGCCTGCCCCGCAAAGGCGATCTCGGGGGGCAAGCCTTCGACCGAGCGCTACAACCGTTCCAACATCGTCGGCGTGCGCAAGTGGTCGGTCGACGGCGTGAGGTGCTTCAGCTATTGGTCGAAGGTGAACACCGACTGTTCGGTGTGCATCCGTGTGTGCCCGTACAACCGCGACTACTCGAAACGTTCGAACCGATGGTGGGCCAAGATCGCCGCCCGGTCACCCAGGCTCGCGCTCAAGCTCGCCGACCGCGACGAGCACGGCAAACGGCTGCTCCCCAAGCACTGGTGGCCGGGCGCGTCCGCGCGCGCGGAGACCGATCGTCTGTGAGATTCTGAAGCCATGGCCGTCATCACCGATGCCGACGTCGAAGCATTCCACCGCGACGGGGCGACCGTCCTGCGCGGTGTGCTCTCGCCCTACTGGATCGATCAACTCACGGCGGGCGTCGAGTACAACCGCACCCACCCGAGCGAGTGGTCGCACTGGTACACGAACCCCGACGAATCCGTCGGCTTCTGGAGCGACTACGTCACGTGGAAGAACGTTCCCCAGTACCGCGCGGTCGTGTTCGACAGCGGGCTTGCCGAAACGGCCGCCCGCTTGATGCAATCGACGACCGCCCGCTTCTTCCACGAACACGTGTTGGTGAAAGAGCCGGGGGCCGGCGAACGCACGCCCTGGCACCACGACCAGCCCTACTACTCGGTCGACGGTGACCAGAACGTCAGCATGTGGATCGCGCTCGACCCGGTGCCGGCCGAGACCGCCCTGCGGTTCGTCGCCGGCTCACATCTCTGGAACCGTTGGTTCATCCCCCGCAAGTTCATCGACCACACGCCGTACGCGGACGAGAGCGATCGCTACGAACTGCTCCCCGACATCGACCAGCTGATCGCCGACCATCCCGACGAACACCGGCTCGTCTCGTTCGACGTCGAGCCCGGCGACGTGATCGCGTTCCACTACCGCACACTCCACGACGCGCCCGGGAACCCGTCGGCCACGACCCGTCGTCGGGCGGTGAGCCTGCGTTGGGTGGGTGACGATGCCGTCTGGGCCGAGCGCCCGTGGCAGGTGTCGCCGCCCTACGAGGCCGACGGTCTCGAGGTCGGCGACCCGCTCGACGAGGAACGGTTCCCGCTCGTCGCCGGTTGACCGGCACCGGTCCCGATCGCCAGAACTGCAGGCGAAGACGATGTCGCAGCTACTCAGAGTTCAGTGCTTCAACGTCTCACAGGACGGTGTTGGTGCGGGTGAGGGCCAGAGCCTCGAGCAACCGTTCGGCCACATCGATCCCGGCGACTTGGTCGCATGGCTCGGCGACACCGCCAGCTTTGTCTACCGAACCGAACCCGGCGGCACCCGCGGCCTAGATGATCATTTCTCGCGCGACTTCGACCGCAACATCGGCGCCGAGATCATGGGTCGAAACAAGTTCGGTCCACAGCGAGGCCCCTGGGAGGATCACGAATGGCAGGGATGGTGGGGGGACACACCGCCGTTCCACACACCGGTCTTCGTGCTGACACACCATGAGCGGCCGTCGTTCACGCTGGCCGACACCACGTTCCATTTCCTCGACGCGACCCCGGCCGAAGCGCTTGGTCGAGCCAAGCAGGCCGCTGACGGCAAGGATGTTCGTCTCGGCGGCGGCGTCGCCACGATCCGAGAGTTCATCGAGGCCGACTTGATCGATGCCATGCACGTCGCCGTCGTGCCTGTGATAGTGGGACGAGGAGAACGACTCTGGGAATCGCCCGTCGACATCACGGATCAGTTCGAATCAGAAGTGGTCACCAGCGCGAGCGGCGTCACCCACCACATGTTCTGGCGACGGTGACCACACCTCCCCAGCCGGTCGAGGCTCGAGGTCCATCGCGACGACAGATCTGTCGCAGCGGGGAGCACAGTCGTTCCTGAGCGGCGGTGATCACACTGTCCACGCCGGCGGGCGCCCAGCAACGTGGCTCTGAGCCCGATCGATCCTGGCACGATCGCGAACGGGAACGAGCGATCGAACGGACGCCCGGGTGCCGGGTCGTCGCGGGTGGTCGAGTCGTGCGGAATCGATGGGCTTCGTGTCCGCCGCTTCCCGAACTTCCGTGCGGTTGGTGCTACTTCGCCAGCGGCGAGCATGTCGACATCGCCCGCCTGCTCGCCGATGCCCTCGACATCGCAGCAGGAAGCTGAGATCGGGCAAGAGTAGCGATCGGACGTGCTGATCTCGGGTACAGCGTGCGCCCTCGCGAGCAGCGCTTTCTGTGCGTGGTCGGCCGGCACGTTGCCGTCGGCGCCGGGAACCGCAACGGTCGTTGGAGGGTCTAACTTGTGCATACGCCACGAGCCCGGAGGTGGACGTGAACCGATTCGCAGTCCTGCTCGCGGGTGGCGTGCTCGTCCTGCCGATGCTCGGGTGCGGATCGAGCGACGACAACAGCGAGCCGGTCACGTTCGAGGAATGGTTGGGATCCTTCACCAGCGACTACGACCCAGCGTCGTCGTTGGCTGACCTGGCGGGTCGCTCGACCGTGGCGACCGAGGCGACGTTGCTGGACATCGAGGACGGTGCGATCTTCGGCTCCTCGCCGGACGACGATGCAGCGAGTCACTCGGTGAACTTGATCTTCGAGACCGACACCGGCGGCCGCTACTACGTCGAGTTGCCGCGTCCCGCCTACATCGCGATGGACGAGTTGCGGGCGGCGATGCCGCTCGGCGCATCGAGTGTGATCTACCTGCAGCCGAGCAACGATTCACGCGATGAGAACCGATTCAACGTGCGCGAGGGACCCGTCTGGTTCTTCACCACCCCGCAGGGTTGGATCCTCGATGATCCCGAGAGCGGCATCATCACGCCACTGGAAGGGTCCGACAGCCTCGGCTTCGATCGACCAGAGGAGGGCGATAACAGGCTCCAGGTTTGGCTGGTCGATCCCAAGGTCCCGTCGGGTTGACCAGCTCCGGAGCGGACGGCCACCGCGGCGATCAGACAGTGGATGAGCTAGGGACGGTTTCACCGTGGGCTCGACAGCAGCGGTGCATCGATGCTGCGACCTCGAAGTCGGTGGGGGTCGCGGGCAGGATCGTTGCCCTCGCCAGCAATCCGCGCAGTTGGATCAGGCGTCGCTCGTCGCGAGCGCCGGCGAGCGCCTCCATCGACACGGGGTCACAGATTGCGAGATCCGCATCGAGCAATCGGTCGACGGCGGTGCAGACCTCCGAGCCGGTGTCGCGGAGAAACTCGATCCACGCCGAGGTGTCAACGAGGATCACATTCTGCTCGTTCGCATCTCATCGAGGTCGCCATCCCAGCCGTTTCCACGCATCGACCGGGCCTCATCGAGGCCGAGGGGCTCGCCAGCTGCGTGGCGCAGCGCAAGGTTGACCGCTTCGCGTTCGTGCTGAGGTGATAGCGCTCCATCACGCGTTGGCAGAGCTCCTCGTCGACGTCGATCTTTGTGCGAGCCATACAGCAATGACGCACCAACATCTCCCACGTCAACGGCGCGCGACCCTGCTCGCGCTCGACCGACGCTCGGATCGGCGACGGTGACGATGCTCGCGAGAATCTTCGGATCTGGGTTGGTGATCGAACATATGTTCGATACAATGTCCACATGCCGACAGATCTCTTCGAGGCCTTCAGGGGGCTCTCGGATGCGGAACTGGATGAAACCGTCCGTCGCTTCGAGGCCGACCATCGCGACTTCATTGCTCGACGTTCGGCCCTGTTGGCGGTGGCCGAGGCACGGCAGATCCATCTCGCTGACGGGCATCACTCGATGCAGGGCTACCTGCGTGCCACCTGCAACTGGTCGAACGCCGAGATCACCCGCAATCGCCGGCTCGCCACGGTCGTCGACTCGCTCCCTTCCGTCGGCGCAGAGCTGCAGGCCGGCCACATCGGCATCCCGCAGGCGCTCGAGATCGCCAGGGCGCGCGCCAATCCGCGCATCGGGCATCTCGTCGGCGCGATCCTGCCCGTGCTGCTCGAACACGCCGAACATCTGACGTTCACCGATTTCAAGATCTGTGTCGACCGGTTCGTGATGCTGGCCGACCTCGACGGCGCGTTCGACGAACTGGCCGCCAACCTCGAGCACCGCACCGCACTCGTCACCGAGGTCGGTGGGTCCGTCGACATCTCGGCCCGGGGCGGCGGTCCGCTGACGGCCGCCAAGATGATCGGCATCTACGAGCGGTTCGTGCAGGCCGAGTTCCGCAAAGACGTCGAGGCGCGACGCGCCGAACACGGCGACGAGGCCGAACAGTTCGCATTGCCTCGCACCGCAGCACAACGCCACTTCGACGCACTCGAGGCGATCTTCGACGCAGCAGCGACGGCCGGTCAGGGTGCGCAGGGGCCCGACCCGGTCGTCAACATCGTCGTCGACGAACACACGGTCGACGAAGCCTTCACCAGGGCAGGCATCCTGCTACCGAACGGCAACCGGCTCGATGTCGATGCCCTGGCGGGCGCGGCACCGCTCAATGCGCTCGTCAACCTGTTGAACGACGATCCAGCATCCCTGTTGCATCGCCGCTGCGAGACATCGTCCGGGGTTCCGGTTCATCCGTTGCTGATGCTGCAGGCAGCGCTGCTCGGGCACGTCCGGCGGGTCGTCATCGACTCGACGGGCGTCGTCACCGACCTCGGCCGCAAGCAGCGACTGTTCACGGGCAGCGCCCGGCGTGCCGCCACACTGCTCGCCCGCCATTGCAGCCACCCCGGCTGTGAGGTCACGTCCACCTTCGCCGACGTCGACCACATCGATGGATGGGCCGACGATGACGGGTCGACCGATCAACGCAACGCGAACATCCGGTGCGGAAAGCACGACCGGTTCAAGCACCGAGAACGATGGCGGACACGGCGCGACTCCCGAGGCCGTCTCTTCTCGATCAGGCCCGACGACACGATCGTGCTGCGGGTGGGAGAACGTCCGCCCGATCTGACCATCGACGA
>JAHEDX010000006.1:29111-72161 GCA_024641005.1 Acidimicrobiaceae bacterium | reverse complement strand
GCACTACGGTCGCAGCATGAGCAAGCCGACATTGCCCGACGGACTCGTGGTCGTGGTCAAGCGCGACTGCGAGACGTGTCAGACCGTGGTTCCGGTGCTGCAGCAGCTCGCCGCCGCCGGCGACGTCACCGTGTACAGCCAGGACGATCCCGGATTCCCAGGGGATCCGGTGTCGGTCTACGACGCAGATCTCGCGGTCAGCTGGCACCACGACATCGAGACGGTGCCGACGCTCATCAAGGTGGCCGACGGTGCCGAGATCGAGCGCACCGTCGGTTGGTTGCGCACCGACTGGGAGGCGCTGACCGGCATCTCCGGGCTGGGCCCAGGGTTGCCCCCGATGCGGCCCGGCTGCGGCTCGAAGAGCGTCGATCCCGACCTCGTCGACGAGCTCAACGTGGTTCACGGCGGCAGCGTGCTGCGATCGAGGCGGATCGAGGTCGCCGAGGCGGAGGATGAGATCGAGATGATGTTCACCCGCGGCTGGACCGACGGCTTACCCGTCGTACCGCCCACCGAACAGCGGGTGCTCAAGATGCTGACCGGCACGACTCGCGCGCCCGACGACATCGTCGCCACCGTGCCACCCGACCTCGTCGACATCACCGTCGAGAAGGTCGCGATCTCCGCCGTGATGGCAGGTTGCCTGCCCGAATATCTCCCCTGGGTGCTCACCGCGGTCGAGGCGGTCTGCAACGACGAGTTCAACATGCACGGATTGCTCGCCACCACGATGCCGGTAGGTCCGGTGCTGGTGTGCAGCGGACCGGGAACGAGGGCGATCGGCATGAACTCGGGCATCAACGCGCTCGGGCAGGGCAACCGCGCCAACTCCACGATCGGGCGGGCGCTGCAGCTGGTGGTGCGCAACGTGGGCGGCGGTCGCCCCGGTGAGGTGGATCGTGCTGCGCACGGCAATCCGGGCAAGCTGAGCTTCTGCTTCGCCGAGAACGACGCCGAATCACCGTTCGGCACCCTGGCGGGCCAGCACGGTATCGAGCCAGATGTCGACGCCATCACGGTGTTCGCGGGCGAGGGCCCCCGCGGCATCGTCGACCAGTTGTCGCGGACGCCCGAGAGCCTCGCCAACACGCTCGCCGCGCAGCTGCAGGTGATCCACCACCACAAGCTGGTGCTCGGCTTCGACGCGATCCTGCTGATGGGCCCCGAACACGCGAGGGTGTTCGCCGACGCGGGATGGGAACGCGACCGGATCCTGTTCGAACTGCACATGCGGCTCACCACGCCGGCGGCAGTACTCGAGCGGGGCGCCGGGGACATCTCCGAAGGAATCCCGGTCGGCATGAGCACGGCCGACCTTCCGAAGTTCCGGCCCGATGGTCTCATGCTCGCCTACGCAGGCGGCGGCGCCGGACTGTTCTCGTCGATCATCCCGGGCTGGGTCAACGGGGAGATGGGTTCGAAACCAGTGACCCGCGAAGTGCGATACTGATCACCGACCTGGGGGTACTCACATGAGCACACGCACGATTCTCGATCCGACCGGCGAACGCTCGCTCGCCGAACGAGCACGACTGGCACGACCCGTGTCACTCGAGGGCGTCACCGTCGGCCTGCTCGACATCTCCAAACCGCGCGGCAATGTCTTCCTCGACCGCATCGAGCAGCGCCTCACCGGCATCGGGGCCAACGTCAAGCGGTACAAGAAGCCGACCTTCGCCAAGCCGGCGCCGGTCGACCTGCGCCACGAGATCGCCATGGAATGCCAGGTGGTGATCGAGGCACTCGCCGATTGAGGCAGTTGCACGTCGTGCAGTGTGCACGACATCAGCGATCTCGAGATCCGTGGCATCCCCGGAGTGTTCGTGGCGTCCAGCCAGTTCGTCACCGCCGCCGAGTCCCAGTCGAAATCACTGGGCTATTCCGCGATGGCCAGGGTGTTCACGCCGCACCCCATCCAGGACCGCACCGATGACGAGATGGTGGCCTACGCGGATGCCGCGTTCGACGAGATCGTGAGTCAGATCACCGCGGGCTGACGACCTGCACCGATCTCGCTCAGTCGGGCAGACGGACCATCGTCCCGACGCGCTGGCACAGACCTTCGCCGACGAGGTCGCCCAACAGGCGACCGGCGGTCGCCTCGCCCCGCTGCATCACCGAAGCGACATCCGAGATAGCCACCGGAGCGAGTGAGAGCGCCTTCATCAGCCGGCCCCGGGCCTGACGGTCGCTTCCGTCGAACCGCGCCTGCTTGCCGCTGACCCCGCTCGAGCCCACCGCCGGGTCCTCCAGCCCGGTGTCGTGCCACGCGCATTTCGCGACGACCGGACAAACGTCACATCCAGGGTCTGAGGGCCGGCACAGGACGGCGCCGAGGTCCATCAGGCACTGGTTCCACGTCCATGCGTCACCTGTCGGGCACGCGTCGTCAGCCATCGCCTGTAGGCGTTTCGGCGTCAGACGCTCGCCCGCCAACCGCGCATACACACGCGCGATGTTCGTATCGGCCACCGCCGCGTCGAGCTCGAAGGCGAACGCCATCACGGCACGGGCCGTGTACGGACCCACACCGGGCAGGGCGAGCAATCCGTCGAGATCGCGAGGAAACCCTCCGAGTTCGGTCACCCTCACCGCTGTCGCTTGCAGATTCCGGGCCCGTCGGGGATAGCCGAGGCCCTGCCAGGCGCGCAGGACGTCACCCAACGGTGCCGACGCACACGCCTCGGCATCTGGGAACTCGTGGAGGAACGCTTCCCACTTCGGGATGACCCTGGCGACCTGTGTTTGCTGCAGCATCACCTCGCTGACGAGCACTGCCCACGGGTCCCGTGTTCGCCTCCACGGAAGATCACGCAATCTGGGAACGCCCCAGGCCAGCACCTCAGCGGTGAAGTCGCTCAAGAGTCGCGACGATTGCGACGCCACTGCTGGAACCGCTCTTGCTGGCGTTGGATCGTGTTCAAGGGTGGACGCGGGATCTGGCCGGTCTCGTCTCGCGGTGGTCGCCTGATCAGCTCACCAGTGTCGTCACGCGTCGGGAACCGCAGCTGGAAGTCGATCTTCGACTCGCCACGCAGGGTCTCCTCCTCCGCCAGATCTCGCAGCCTGATGAGCCGCTCGTGTCGTTCGATCGACCACGGGCCGACCCGAAGCGACAGGTACATCACGCCACCCAACACGATGGGGAAGAAGAACTGGGCGAATCGATACGAAGCGACGCCCAACGCCGCCCGCCGCGCCCCCGCGCCGAACCCGGCGAGCATGCCGATGTAGCTGGTGTCGACGTAGCCGAGACCACCGGGCGTGATCGGGATCGCGGCCAGCACGTTGGCGATGCCGAACGCGATGATCAGGGCGTCGACGTCCATCGAGATGCCGAACGCCCGCAGGAAGATCCAGAGTGCGGCGGCGTCGAACAACCAGTTGAGAGCGGCCCAGAACGCGACGCGGCCGAGCAACTGCTTGTCACTGATCAACTGCTCGAGTCGTTCGGCGACGCGGTGCAGCACGACCGCCGCCTTGTCGTCATTCATGCGGAGCTTCCTGGCGATCCAACGGATGACCCGTTCCGAACGACCCTGACCTTCCATCAGGCCGAACACCAACGCGGCCGCAAGGCCCATCACGATCACACCGGCGAGGGCCGCGGAGCCATAGATCGCGTTCACGCCGCGCACGGGGATCGACACGATCAGGGCGCACCACAGGATCAGGTTCAGGACAACCGCGGAACCCAACCCGACGGTCGCGAGCGCGAACCCGGCGTCGGGACCCGACACGCCCGACAGCGTCATGAGCCGATAGCCGAGCGCCGAACTGGCAGCGCTGCCGCCGGGCACGATGCTCGACAGCGCCCGCGTGCTCATCTGGATCCGGAACAGGCGTCCCAACGACAGCGGCAGGCCGGCGTCGCCGAGCGCTGCCTTCATCAGCGGCGCATAGCACCACAACGCCACGAGCTCGAGACCCAGGCCGAGGATCAGCAACATCGGCTCGACCCGCTGCAACTCGGTCCACGCGTTGCGGAAGTCGGGGATCAGGGGAACGACGAAGTAGTACAGCACCGCCGCGAACGCCAGCAGCTTCAGCGAGAGTCGGAAGTGACGGCGTGGTTGGGACCCGGAATCGTCGTCGCGCGGGGTGACCGGTAACTCGCCCGTGCGAAGGACGATCTCGTCGGCATCGGCTGTGCCGGTGGGGGCGGATGGTTCGGTCATCGTCGAATACCCACGCCGTTCGGAGCGAGAGCCAGGTGACAGCCTAGGCGCTGACCGGGACCTCGTGGATGAGCTCGCGTAGCAGGCCCAGCAACGGCCGGCGGACGGCCGCTGAGGTCTTGCCGAGGTGGACCACCGTCAGCTCGCGGTCGGGCATCACCAGGATGTACTGCCCCTCGTACCCGTGCGCTGCGATCGAGCCGCGGAACTCTGGCCACATCCACCAGTGACGTCCGTAGTCGAGCCCGGTGTCGAGGTCGTCGGTGGGGTCGTGGGCAACGAAGGTACGGCCGTGGTCGGCCCAACCAGAGGGGAGGATCCGTTCGCCTGATTCGGTCACCCCGTCACGGCGGTACAACTCGCCGAACCTGGCAAAATCGCGAGCGGTCGCGTACACGAAGGACGAACCTACGAAGGTGCCCACCTCGTCGAACTTCGGGACCGCCGAATGCATACCGCAGGGCTCGAACAGGCGCTCACGCAGATATGTCTCCATGCCGGATCGTCCTCCACCGATCACCCGGCCAAGGATCTCGGTGATGATGTTGGTCGTGCCGGACGAGTAGTTCCAGAACGTGCCGGGCTCGTGAACGAGCGGCAGCGCCGCGGCGTACGCGGCGTGATCGTGTGCCCCCTCACCGAACAGCATCGCGATGCAATGCGATGTCTCGTCGTCGACATAGTCCTCGACGAATTCGAGACCGGGGCGCATCTCCAACAGGTCGAGCAGCGTGATGTGCTGCTTGTCGGTGCCGCGCCATTGCGGTACGTCCGCCGGTGCATCGAAGTCGCGCTCCGGATCGAGCATGCCGTCCATCACGAGCAGTCCGACCAACGCATGGGTGATCGATTTCGCGGTGCTCCACGAGATCAGCGTCGAGTCGGCCGACAGATCGACGGCGGGACCGAACAGGGTTTCGGGCTGGGCGCCATACCGCTCTGCGACCACCACCCCTCGGTGCATCACCGCCATCGCCAGCGAGATGCCCTGCTCGGCGGGGCGTTCGAAGATCGCGTCGACTCGACTCTGTGGGGTCACGCCCCGACGCTATATGGCCGCCCACGCGACCAGACGACGAACCGGAGCGAACATACTCAGCGGATCGACGGATCGGTCCACTTGCTCGGGCTCGACGGGGCGGGGCCGGCAGCGATCCGGATCGCCTGATCGACGCTCGACGCGTGCTGGGCCATCGCTCGATGCTCTGGTTTGATCAGCCCCGCGACGACAGCTTCGTCGAAGAAACGGAACAGGCTCTCGAAATAGCCGTTGCCGTCGAGAAACGCCACCGGCTTCGCGATGCTCCCGATCTGGTTCCAGGTGAGGATCTCCATCACCTCGTCGAGCGTTCCGTATCCGCCCGGCATCGCGATGAAGCCGTCGGCGTGATCGGCCATCGCCGCCTTGCGGGAGTGCATGCTGTCGGTGACGAGCAGCTCGGTCAGCCCGTGGTGGCCGACCTCGCGCTCGACGAGTGCCCGCGGCATGAACCCCAACACCTCCCCACCGGCAGCCAGGGCTGCGTCGGCCAGCACGCCCATCAGGCCCACTCGACCGCCTCCGTACACGACACCGTGCCCGGCCACGGCGATCGCACGGCCCAGCTCGGCGGCGGCCGAGGCGAAGGCCGGATCATTGCCAGGGTTCGCACCGCAGAACACACAGATTCGTTTGCGGTCGACCGGCATGTGTCACACAATGGCACGCCGACGCGACCAGGTGGATGACGGTTACCCCGAAGTAAGTTGAGGAGATGACGACTCCCGACCTGCAGGCCGCCGCGGCCGCGATCGACCTCGCCGATACCGCCATCGCCAAGGGGATCGCTCGCTTGACCGAACTCGGCGGGCCCGACCAGCAACAAGTCCTGGCCTACGAACTCGCCCACGCAGGAGCCGGTATCGCCACCGCGAAGTCGATGCTCGCCTACGGCACCAAAGGCGACATCGAGGCCCGTCTCACCTGCGGCTTCGCGGCCGACGCGATCCACGACCTGATCACCAAGTTGATCGGCCGCGAAGAGCTGTGGGGCGTCGACGCCGCGTCGCTGTCCGGGGTTCACGGCTTCGTCGGGACCTATCGCGACCCCGAGTTCCTGGCTTCGCTCGCCGGCTCGCCAGGCCCGCGACACCTCGGTGGCGACATGGAGATGGTGCAGGACACGTTTCGGTCGTTTGCCGCCAACGTGATCGGTCCCCACGCGGAGCACGTACATCGAACCAACGGTGACGTACCCGAGGAGATCGTCAGTGGTCTCGCCGAGATCGGCGCGTTCGGACTCAGCGTGCCGGCCGAGTACGGCGGCTACAGCGAAGGAGGCGACGACGAGTACCTCGGCATGGTCGTCGCCACCGAAGAACTCAGCCGTGCCAGCCTCGGTATCGGCGGGTCGTTGATCACCCGCCCCGAAATCCTCACCAGGGCGCTGGTCAAGGGCGGCACCGAAGAGCAGAAGCTCGAATGGCTCCCGAAGCTCGCCACCGCCGAGGTGATGCCTGCCGTCGCGGTGACCGAACCCGACTTCGGCAGCGACGTCGCCGGCATCAAGGTGACCGCCACACCCGCCGAGGGGCCAGGCGGCGCCGCGGGGTATGTCATCAACGGTGTCAAGACCTGGTGCACGTTCGGCGCCCGGGCCGACGCCCTCGCACTGCTCGCCCGCACCGACCCCGATCGCACCAAGGGCCATCGCGGGCTGAGCCTGTTCGTGGTTCCCAAGCCGCGCGGCGACGCCCACGGCTTCCAGTTCAGTCAGGAACCGGTGGGTGACCGGATCGGCAAGATGGAGGGCCGCCCCATCGACACGATCGGCTATCGCGGCATGCACTCGTACGAGATCGCGCTCGAGGACTGGTGGGTCCCCGCTGACAATCTGGTCGGCGGCGACGATGGCCTCGGCAAGGGCTTCTATCTGCAGATGGCAGGATTCGAGAACGGTCGCCTACAGACCGCAGCGAGGGCGCTCGGCGTGATGCAGGCCGCTTACGAAGCAGCTGTCGAATACGCCCAGAACCGCAAGGTGTTCGGCGAGAACATCTTCGAGTACCAGCTCACCCAGGCCAAGCTCGGCCGGATGGCCATGATCATCCAGGCCAGCCGTCAGTTCTCGTATCAGGTCGCGACGTTGATGGCCCAGGGGCAGGGGGCGATGGAGGCCTCGATGGTGAAGGCGTACGTGTGCAAGGCGGCCGAATGGGTCACCCGTGAGGCGATGCAGATCCACGGCGGTTTCGGATACGCCGAGGAATACCCGGTCAGCCGACTGTTCGTCGATGCCCGCGTCCTGTCGATCTTCGAGGGCGCCGATGAGACGCTGTGCCTCAAGGTGATCGCCCGACGCCTGACCGCGGGCTGAGCCCCGGGAGGGTCGACGCGGCTAGAACCAGTCGAGGAGCGCCTGCACCGAGGTGACGCGCTCGAAGTCCGCGTCGGGGTGATCGTCGTAGGGATCGATCAACACCGGGTGGAGGCCTGCCTCGCCGGCGCTGGCGATGTCCATGGTGACCGAATCGCCGACGTACACGATGCGCTCCGGGTCGAACTCGGCGAAATGCGGCAGGGCGAAGTCGAAGATCCTCGGATCGGGCTTCGCAACCCCGACCACGTGGCTGTCGATCACGACCCGCATCGCCACTCCCGGGCCTGCTCCGACCTGGCAGACACCTGCACGAAGGAGCACCTCTTCGATCTGGCCACTCGCATTGGAAACGACACCCATCGGCACCCCGTCCCGGGCGAGCGATCCCAACGCCACCAGGGTCTCGGGAATCGGCCAACGCCAGAGATGGGCCGAGCGTGTGTGATCGAGCACCGAGGCGGCGTGAGCGATCGTGTCGTCGGCCACGCCGACGGCACCCACATAGGCCGTGTTGTACGACGTCCAGTCGACCTCTTCGGAGCGTTGACGCGACTTGTTCGCCATTCCGGCGTAGTGCGCCCTGCGGTGGACCTCGGTGTCGTCGGCGCCCCCGTACGGCGTCAGCAGCGGGCGGAGGACCGTGGGATCGGGCAGCACCAGCACTCCACCCGCGTCGAACAGCACCGCGTCGAATCGACCCATGCGTTTCGCTCAGCCGCCGATCTCGGCGAGCCGGGCAAGGTCGATCTCACACAGGTCGAACACCCCCACGATGGCCGTCATGTCGTCGGCGAGTGCGGGGTCGGTGAAGTCGAGATTGTCGAAGATGCACGATGCCTCGGCCTCGGTGAAGCCGCTGGCGACCAGTTCAGCGGTTGCCTGTTCCCTGATCGTTCCGGCCCCAGGATCGAAGTCGTTGCCACTGCTGCCCGGGGTCGTGTCGTCGGTGTTGCCGCTCCCGTCGGCGGTTATCCCACAGACCTGCTCGTTATAGACCTCGATGTTGTCGGAGGCGGCTTGCATGATCGCGTCGCGGTCTTCGAGCACCGACAGATCCGCGTTGAGGAAGTCGTAGTCGACCGCGATCAGCGCATCCTGCAGCTGCTTGAACCCTTCGAGCGTGACGTCCAGGTCACCTTGCAGTTCGGGTGGGGCGAACTCGATCGCCATCTCCATCAGGCGAAGCGCCTCGGTGAACGCCTCCTCGACCGCAGCGGGATCGGTGAAGTCGACAGCGTCGATCGCCGCACTCGCGTCCTCGACCTCTTGCGCGGCGACACACCAGTCCGACCCGGCATCCCCCTGGAAGGTGGGTTGGTCGCCGGTGGACTGACCCTCGGTGGTCGTCGTGGCCGCCGGCTCGGTCGATGCCGTCGTCACCGACGGCATCGTCGTCGCTGATTCGTCGATCGTGTCGTCGACGGAGGTCGGCGTGGTCGCCTCGGTCGACGCGTCGCCACCTCCGCCGCACGCCCCGAGGACCAGCACGGTGACGGCCAACGCTGAGATTCGCTTCTTCATTGCCGAAACGCTAGCGGCCCGTCGGTGCCGGTGTCGGGCAGGGACCGACGACGGAATATGGTGGACCGGGATGGGTCTGCTTCATTGGATCTTCGGAAAGCATCCGCCGCGTCCCCCCGATCCCGAACGAACGTGCGAGGCCGCCTGGCTCCCCATGTGGCAGGCCCAGCTGGTGCTGCATGAGCTGTGGGAAAGGGATATCCCATCGGTCGTCAGCGAGGACTTCACCTCGCACCTTCGCTTCGGCGCCCGCGAACCGATGGCGCGCATCTTCGTGATGGAACCGCGCCTGGTCGAGGCCGAAGCAGCGATCGAGGAGATCATCGGCCATCCCCCGGCACACCAAGGCATGTGAGGGCCTGCCAGACCGTCAGAACGGGCTGGTGCGCAACAACTCGGGCGCACAGGGGCAATCGGCTCGGAGCGCGACACCCACCTGGTCGCTCACACCTTCTGCCGAACCGACATGCGTGATCAGCCCGACCGGCAGGTCGTCGATATCGAGATCCCACGATGCGGTGTCGACGACGACACGAGCCGCGATCGCTTCGACGTACTGCTGAGGGAGCCGACGACCCACGCCGGCGGCGAGCCAGACGGGCGTACCGACGGATGCCGCCACGGCTGCCACGACGTGGGAACCGACGGGGGCCAGCACTCTCACCGGGGATGCGGCGACCGCCTCGACCAGCACGAGATCGGCGCACGTTGCGGCCCTCGCGAGCGACTCGGAGGGAACCGGCTCGCACTCGATCTCGAAACGCTCGAGCCGTTGCATGAACGACGACGCTCGGTGGCAGCTGTCGGCACAGAGCACCCGGACGTCGCCGCGATGCATCAACGCCGCACCGGCGGTCTCGGGCCAGCCGATCGTCAACACCGTCGCCCCGTCCGGCAACGCTGTGGCGATCTGCCGCTCGGCGGCGTCGTCGTCGATCTCGTCGACCAATCTCCACGCGGCCTCGGAAGGGTCCTGCGAGGTGAGCAGATGCGAGCACAACCACCACATCGGGCCGAGCTCGAGATGACGTTCGACGATCCGGCGACATGCGATCACGAGGTTCGGAGGATCGACGCGCATCGTGCCCAACGCCATCGCAGCTTCCCGAACGAGCGAGGATGCATCGGCCCCGCCGGACCTCGCCACGTAACGCAGATGCTCGATGGGATGCACTCCCGTACGCTACGTCAGAACAGCCATCGTGTCGTGCTGGTTGGGGCTGCCCACGTTCGGGTCGTTAGGATCGCACGCCGTGGCGACGAAACTGCCTCCCGACCTCTCGCTGACGCCGCTCGACGGTGACTCGCGTGATCTCTCCCAGTGGTTGACCACGTTCCATCTCGCCAGTGTGGTGCTCGATCCGTACACGAACGAGAGCTCGTGGATCCTCAAGACCGCCGTCCGGATCCTCGAGGAATTCCGTGGCTCGGACGCACGCGTGAACCTGATCGTCACGGCAGATGCCGACGACACGCGCAAGTTCCTCGGCCCGATCGTCGACCGATTCCTCGTCTTCTGCGATCCCGACCGTTCGGTCGTGACGGCGATGGGCCTGCAGCAGCTGCCCGCCTTCGTGTTCACACGCGTCGACGGCGAGGTACATGCCGTTGCGGAGGGATGGAACTCGGCCGAATGGCGAACCGTCGCCCAGGCGATCGCCGAGACCACACACTGGAACGTCCCCACGATTCCGGCTCCGGGCGACCCGGGACCGTTCGCCGGTTCACCAGCCGCCGGCTGAGCGTGCCGTCTTCGGCGCGCCGACCGCTCCCCGACCTCCCGGTCGCGGAGACCTTCGCCCCCCTGCGAGACGCGCTGACCGGTCACCATCGCTCGGTGCTCGTGGCGCCACCGGGCGCCGGCAAGACCACCCTGGTTCCGTTGGCACTGCTCGACGAACCGTGGCTCGCCGGGAAACGGATCGTGATGCTCGAGCCACGGCGCCTCGCCACCCGGGCGGCCGCCCGCCGTATGGCCGACCTGCTCGGCGAGCAGGTCGGCGACACCGTCGGCTACCAGACCCGAGATGAACGCCACATCGGACCCACGACCCGCATCGAGGTTCTGACCGAAGGGATCCTGACGCGTCGGCTACAAGGCGACCCTGAGCTTCCCGGCGTCGGCCTGGTGATCTTCGACGAGGTCCACGAACGCAACCTGCCGACCGATATCGGGCTGGCGCTGACCCTCGATGTCGCGGCCAATCTCCGGCCCGACCTTCGGATCCTCGCGATGTCAGCCACGCCCGACACACAGGCACTCGTGGCCGTACTGGGGGACATCCCCGTGATCGAGAGCGCCGGCCGGATACACGAGGTAGAGATCCGGTGGGTTCCGCGCGAGCGACGCGGGCGCGTCGAGGACGCCACCGTGGCAGCGGTGCAACGCGCGCTCCGCGAGGAGCCCGGCGACGTGCTGGTGTTCCTTCCGGGCATCGGCGAGATCATGCGGACCCAATCGGCGCTACACAACTCGGTCGGGGCGGATGTCGACGTCTACCCACTCGCCGGAGCACTGTCACCGGCCGAGCAGGACGCGGCGCTGGCCCCGTCGCCACCGGGTCGGCGTCGAGTCGTGTTGTCCACCGACATCGCCGAGACATCATTGACCGTGGACGGCGTGCGAGTCGTCGTCGACTCGGGCCTGGCGCGAGCGCCCCGGTTCGACGTTCACACCGGCATGACCCGCCTGACGACCGTCACCACCAGCCGATCGTCGGCCGAGCAGCGAGCCGGCAGAGCGGGCCGCCTCGAACCCGGTGCCTGCTACCGACTCTGGAGCAAGATCGAGCACGGCACGCGGACCGCTCATCGATCCCCGGAGATCGAAGAGGTCGATCTGGCCGGCCTGATGCTCGAGATCGCGGCGTGGGGTACACCAGCCGATCAGTTGGCATTCCCGACTCCGCCGCCGCGCAAGGCGATGCGCGCCGCAGTCGACCTGCTCCGAGATCTCGAGGCGATCGATGACGGAGATCACCTCACCGATGTGGGCCGACGGATGTTGGGCCTGCCTGTGCACCCGCGACTCGCCCGCATGCTGGTGGCCGAACCGACCCCGCTCGGATGCGCGCTGGCGGTGCTGATCGACGAGCGCGACATGCTGCGCGGCCGCCCCGACGAACTGCCGTCCGACCTGTCGCTGAGACTGCGGGTACTGGCCGGCCGTGACAGCCACGACCAGGCGGATCGGCGCAGCGTCTCACGCCTTCGCGACCGCGCCCGTGATCTGGCGCGCCGCATGAGGATCGACTTCGACCCCGACCTGATCGACGCCGACCGGGCCGGCGGTGCGTTGCTGCACGCCTTTCCCGACCGGTTGGCCGCCCGCCGACGTCCCGGACAGTTCCAGCTGCGCACCGGATCGGGCGCCTGGCTGCCCGACACCGACCCGCTCGCCCACGAGGAGTTCCTCGTGGCCGCCGATCTCGACGGCAGGCGCGACCGGTCCCGTATCCGGCTCGCCGCCGCGCTCGACGCCGACGACGTGGCGAACACGTTCGGTGATCACGTCGACGAGAAGGTCGTCCTCGAGTGGGATGGCGGACGTGACGACCTGGTCGAACGGGTCGAACGACGGCTCGGATCGATGCAGCTCGGGGCGACCACACGCCGACCGATGGCCGGCGAGGCGACCACCGCGGCGTTGATGGACCGGGTTCGGGCGACACGACTCGCAATACTCGGCTGGTCGGCGACAACGATCGCTCTGCGCGAACGTGTCGAATTCCTCCATCGCAGCGCCGGGGATCCCTGGCCGGACTGGAGCGTCGCAGCACTCGAGGCAACCCTCGACGACTGGCTGGCCCCGTACCTCCCCGGCGCCATCGGCCGACGGGATCTCGAACAGGTCGACCTGGCAATGGTGCTGCGATCGCAGCTTCCGTGGCCACAGGGCGCGGACCTCGACGAGATCGCTCCACGTCACCTCGACTTGCCCAACGGCCGCTCGGTTCCGATCGACTATTCGGCCGATCAGCCGGTGGCGAGGGTCCGCGTGCAGGACATGTTCGGAACGACGGTGCACCCGAGGGCAGGCGGACGGGCGATCGTGCTGCATCTGCTGTCGCCAGCGGATCGACCGATCCAGATCACGGCCGACCTGCCCGGCTTCTGGGGTGGCAGCTGGGCCGAGGTCCGAAAGGACCTTGCCGGCCGTTATCCCAAGCATCGCTGGCCCGATGATCCTGCGTCCGAGCCACCGAAGCGGCTGAAGGATCGCTGAATGATCGCCGCCGAGGTCGTCGGGTTGAACCCCTGGATCGCTCTGCTCTGCATCTCGATCGTGTTCCTGGGATCCGCACTCCAGGCATCGATCGGGGTCGGTCTCGGGCTGCTGGCGGCTCCCACCCTGTCGCTGATCGACCCCGCCTTCATCCCTGGGGCGATCGTGGTCTGTGTGGTCCCGCTGACCGTGGGGATGACGGTGCGGGAACACAGCCACATCGATCGCAGCGGACTCGTGCCCGCTGTGATCGGCAGATTCACCGGGGTCGTGATCGGCGCGTGGCTGGTGGCCAGGATGGGGCAAGGGGGGATCGCCGTCGTGGTGGGTATCAGCGTGTTGCTGGCCGTGGTCGGTTCGCTGACCGGCCTGCATTTCATGCCATCCCGGCGCAACTTGTACGTCGCCGGCACCGCCTCCGGTTTTGCCGGCACCGTCGCCGGCGTCGGTGGCCCGCCCATGGCGCTGACGTATCAGCATTCGGATCCACGAACCCTGCGAGCGACCTTGGCCACCTTCAACATGATCGGTTCGGCGTTCACGATCCCGAGCCTGTTGATCGCCGGCGTGATCGGACGTCGCGAACTCCAGCTCGCGCTGCTGCTCGTGCCGGGGGTTCTGCTGGGTCTGTGGATCGGACAGTTCACGATCGCCCGGCTCCCGCCCGAACGGGTGCGCCCCTTCGTGCTGATCGCGTGCGCGGCATCGGCGCTGGTGCTGCTGGCACGACAACTGGCCTGAACGCGTCGCGGTTCGGTGGCATAGGGTTTCGGTCATGGCTGATGCTCATGATCGCGACGATTTCGGCTTCACCGAGCTCTTGCCGCTCGGCGCCGACGACACTCCCTACCGCCTGGTCACCACCGAGGGAGTGTCCACCTTCGACACCGACGAGGGAACCTTCTTGAAGGTCGAACCCGAAGCGATTCGTCGCCTCACCGCAGAGGCGATGCACGACATCGCTCACTTCCTGCGACCCGCTCACCTCCAACAGCTCCGCAGCATCCTCGACGATCCCGAGGCAAGTGCGAACGACCGTTTCGTGGCCACCGACCTGCTCAAGAACGCGGCGGTGTCCGCCGGCGGCGTGCTGCCGATGTGCCAAGACACCGGCACAGCGATCGTGAAGGGCAAGAAGGGCCAGTTCGTGTTCACGGGTGGTGGAGACGAGCGGGCGATCGCCCACGGCATCCAGGACACCTACCTCACCAGCAATCTTCGCTACAGCCAGATGGCGCCGCTGAGCATGTACGACGAGAAGAACACCGGGAACAACCTGCCCGGTGAGATCAAGATCTCAGCGGTCGACGGCGACTCGTACAAGTTCTTGTTCATGGCCAAGGGCGGCGGAAGCGCCAACAAGAGCTATCTCTACCAGGAGACGAAGGCATTGCTCAACGAGGCGACGCTGCTGCCCTGGGTGTTCGACAAGATGCAGAGTCTGGGCACCTCGGCCTGTCCGCCATACCACCTCGCGGTGGTGATCGGCGGCACGTCGGCGGAGTTCGCGGTCGAGACCGCCAAGCTGGCGTCGACGAAGTATCTGGATTCCCTGCCGACCGAGGGGTCGGCACTCGGCCACGGGTTCCGCGACATCGAGCTCGAGGCCAAGCTGCTCGAACTGGCGCAGACGACAGGTATCGGCGCCCAATTCGGTGGCAAGTACTTCTGCCACGACGTGCGTGTGATCCGGCTGCCCCGTCACGGGGCCAGTTGCCCGGTGGCCATCGCCGTGTCGTGTTCGGCAGACCGACAGGCGCTCGGGAAGATCACCCGCGAGGGCGTGTTCCTCGAACAACTCGAACACGATCCCGCCCGCTTCCTGCCGGAGCCCAGCGCGGCCGACCTCGACGATGCTGATGTCGTACACATCGATCTGCATCGACCGATGGCCGAGATCAGGGCGGAGTTGTCGAAGTATCCGGTGCGAACACGAGTGATGCTGACGGGGCCCATGGTGGTCGGGCGCGACATCGCCCACGCCAAGATCAAGGAACGCCTCGACGCCGGCGAGCAGATGCCGCAGTATCTACAAGACCATTGCGTGTACTACGCCGGGCCGGCAAAGACGCCCGAGGGCTACGCGTCCGGGTCGTTCGGGCCCACGACCGCCGGCCGCATGGACTCCTACGTCGAGCAGTTCCAGTCGGCCGGAGGCTCCTTCGTCATGCTCGCCAAGGGCAACCGCTCCACAGCCGTCACCGACGCCTGCCAGGCCCACGGCGGCTTCTATCTCGGGTCGATCGGTGGCCCGGCTGCCCGGTTGGCCCTCGACAACATCCGCAAGGTCGAGGTGCTCGAGTACCCCGAGCTGGGCATGGAAGCCGTCTGGAAGATCGAGGTCGAGGACTTCCCTGCGTTCATCGTGGTCGACGACAAGGGGAACGACTTCTACCAGCAGGTCACCGTCGAGGCCGCCCAACGCGTCACCCGGGTCGGGCTGAGCTGAACCCGCTCAGGCGAGGCTCACGAGGTCGAGCCACTCGTCGTTGAAGTAGTCGACATCACCGTCGGGCATCAACAACACCTTGGTCGGATTGAGTTCGGTGACGAACTCGGTGTCGTGACTGACGAAGATGATCGAACCGGGCCAACCCTTGAGGGCGTCGGCAACCGCAGTGCGCGAGGGCGGGTCGAGGTTGTTGGTCGGCTCATCGAGCAGCAGCAGATTGTTGCGACCGACCATCAGCATCGCCAGCGCCAACTTGGTCTTCTCGCCACCCGACAGCGTGCCGGCATCCTGGAACACCTTCTCACCCGAGAGACCGAACATGCCGAGCAGCCCACGCAGCTCGGTCTCGGTGAGATTCACGTTGGTCGGCATGTCCGCGCGGATGTTGTCGAGCAGTGACGCCGACGTGTCGAGATTGTCGTGCTCCTGGGCGTAGTACCCGGCATGCACCTGGTAGCCGAACTCGAAATGGCCCAGATCGGCAGTGGTCTCCTCGGCGAGGATCCGTAGCAAACTGGTCTTGCCCGCTCCGTTCAGGCCGAGCACGAGCAGCCGTTCGCCTCTGCCCAGGTCGAACTCGACGTCCTCGAACACCGCCGGGCCGCCGTAGCCCTTGCAGAGCCCGGCGGCCTGGATCACGGTCTGACCGCACGGTGGCGGATCCGGGAATCGGACAGTGATCGTCTTGGCCGCCTTGGGAGCCTCGACCTTCTCGGCGGCCAGCCGCGCGATCCGCTTCTCGATGCTGTGCGCCTGAGCCGCCTTCGTCGCCTTGGCGCCGAAACGATCGACGAACTTTTGCATCCGAGCGATCTCCTTCTCCTGCTCGGCGGCCTGCTTGATGAGACGACGCTCGTCCTCGGCGCGGGCGTTGACGTACTGGGTGTATGTGCCCTTGTACTCGACGATCTGACCGGTCGCCGTCTCGGTGGAGCGATCGAGATGGAGCACCCTGGTGATCGCCTCGTCGAGCAGTTCGAGGTCGTGACTGATCACCAGCAAGGCCCCCCGGTACTGTCGCAGGAACCCCATCAGCCAGATCTTGGCGTCGACGTCGAGGTGGTTGGTCGGTTCGTCGAGGCACAGCACATCGCTGCCGGCGAAGAGGATGCGAGCGAGTTCGACGCGGCGGCGCTCGCCACCCGAGAGCACCCCGATCGAATGCTCCATGCGATCCTCGCCGACGCCGAGGCCTGCCGCCAGCGCGCGGGCCTCGCTCTCGGCCGAGTAGCCACCTGACAGCCGGAACTGCTCTTCGGCGCGGCTGTAGCGAGCGATGTTCTGCTCGGTCGGCGCCTCCTCCATCGCGATCCGCAGCTTCTCGATCCGGACCACCTCTTCGTCGATTCCCCGACCCGACAGCACGTGTTGGATCGCCGTGCGGGCGTTGTGGTCGCCTTCGATCTTGGGATCCTGCGGGAGATACCCGAACCCGCCCTTGCGCACGACCTTGCCGGCAGCCGGTTCGTTCGCTCCGCCGAGCACCCGGAACAGCGACGTCTTGCCGGCACCGTTACGCCCCACGATGCCCACCTTGTCGCGGGGCATCACGGTGAAGTTGGCGCCGTCGACGAGTAGTCGACCACCAACTTCCACCGAGAGTGCCTGCGCCTGGAGCATCCCGCCAGGCTACGGTCAGAATCGTGACGGCCACGGTGGACTCCGCCGGCGGGCGCTTTCCCGCCCTCGCCGCTCCGATCGCGTGCGGATGTTGTCTGTTGGCGGGCGCCGCGTATGTGACCGCTGTCGACCCGGGCGAAGGCGGATTGTTTCTGCCCTGCCCGTTTCGGACGCTGACCGGGTGGTGGTGCCCCGGATGCGGCCTCACCCGGGCGACGCACCACCTCTTGCGGGGCGATCTGATCCAGGCGCTGAGATTCAACATCTTCGTCGTGGTGGTGCTCGGCGGGTTCGCCGGCGCCTGGCTCGTCTGGACCATGCAGATGGCGGGCAGGCCACTGCGTCAGGTCAGGGTTCCCAACTTCGTGTATGCGGCCTGCGCAGCAGCGTTGGTGGGTTTCGCGATCATTCGCAACCTGCCGGGTGTCCCCGGGTTGCGCGGCTGACCGCGGCTCAGAGCACGATCGCAGAGTCGTCGGTGAAAGGCGACGGCAGGCACTCGCCGGCCTCGCCCGACAACGGTTTACCGAGCGCCGCTGCCGTGAACAGCACCAGGCGGCGACTGCCCTCGTCGGTGAGTGCGGGGCCACCGTCTTTCAGCAGCAGATCGAGGTCGACTTCGGTTGCCGCCGCCCAATCGACCACGACCACGTTGGGGTGGGCTCTGGGGAGTTCACGAATGATCTCGTTGATCGCCACCGCGTCTGCGGTGACCTCGCTCAGCGTGTACACGATCGTCGGGCGCGGTGACAGCCGATCGAGCACCGCTTCGAGTTGGCGGGCGTATGCCTCGAGATCACCGTCGAAATGGTTGCCGAACATCAACGCCGCAGCGTCCCACTGCTCGCCGTCGCCGGGATCGAGGCGCTCGTCGAGCACCTGTTGCGCGAACTCGATGAAACGCCCGGGTTCGGCATCGATCTCGGCTGCCCATCCGAAATCGACGAGCACGTCACACATCAACCCGTCGTTACGAGGCGCCGTCGACGCCAACACGGTGTCACCGATCAAGAGCACGCGATTTCCGAACACCGCGTCGGCGATCGGCCCGACGATCGGGCCCCGACTCGGGGCGACGGTCGTTACCGTGGAATCGGGTGGCGTGGTGGGCGGTGCCGGCGGCGGTGGTCGATCGGAGAGTTCTTCCGGGAACTCGCCGAGTGCCACGGTCTCCGACGAGCTCAGATCTTGCGTGGGGACATCGGTGCTGCCCGTTCCGCAAGCAGCAAGCAACAACAACAGTGGAATTGCCGGGATCGCCGCTCTCGACGTGGCAGATCGATTCGCCCTTCGTGTCACCCTGCGCATGCAGGCCCCATTGAAGCCGATTGCGACCCGACCCGTGCGGGTCGACCCGCAATCAGTTCGTTCAGTTGGGGTTCGACAGCAGGATCAGCGATTCGAGAGCGAATCGCGGATCTCGGTGAGGAGATCGATCTCGGTCGGGCCCGACTCGTCCTCGGCCGGCGACTTCATGTTGTTGTACGCCTTCAACAGGACGAACAGGATCGCGGAAACAGCCACGAAGCTGATCGCTGCGTCGATCACCAGCCCGATGCTGATCCGAGCGTCGCCGATGTTGAACCCGATCTGGGCGTAGTTCGATTCACCGAAGATCGCGGCGATGATCGGATTGACGACCCCTTCCAACAAGGCGTCGACGATCTTCTTGAAGTACAGCGCCATGATCAGGCCGACGGCAATCGTGACGACGTCGCCCTTCTGCAAGAATGCTTTGAACTCTGCGAGCATGTTCTTCATGTTGGTCGGTCTCCTCGTGTTCGGATGTGTTCCCCCACGAGCGCCAGTAGAGCACAACTGACGGGACCGCGGGAACGACATCGTCGGTCGGCCGACGGACAGCTTCGATACGGTGTGCGGGCAGTGCCGTTGATCGTTTCGGCATTCCCATCGACCCCAGAGAGGTTCGCCCCGTATGGCACACCAGTTCGACCTCGTGATCATCGGCCTCGGCTCGGGTGGCACCCTCGCCGCCGAGTTCGCTGCCGGAGAGCTCGGACTCAAGGTCGCCGCAGTCGAGCGTGGCCGTATCGGTGGCGACTGCCTGTGGACCGGCTGCGTCCCCTCGAAGTCGCTCATCGCGAGTGCCCGCGTCGCCCACACCGTGCGCACGGCGGCCCGTTTCGGGGTGACCGCCGGCGAGCCCGAGATCGACCTCGAGGCGGTCTGGGGGCGCATCAAGACCGTGCAGGCGGGCATCGCCGCCACCGACGACTCGCCGGATCGCTTTCGCGAGCTCGGGGTCGAACTCGTCGAAGGAGAGGGACGGGTCACCGGTTACAGCCACGTGACCGTCACCACCGCCGAGGGAACACGACAACTCGACGCCCGTTTCATCCTGATCTGCACTGGTAGCCGGCCCACGATCCCGCCGATTGCGGGGCTCGCCGAGGTCGACCACCTGACGAGCGAGAACATCTTCGAGCTCGACCGCCCGCCCGGGTCTCTGGTGATGGTCGGCGGTGGCCCGATCGCCTGCGAGATGGCTCAGGCGATGGTGCGACTCGGGGTGCCCACCACCGTGCTGGAGATGGATCATCGGTTGGTCCCCCGCGACGAACCCGAGCTGGCCGACCGGCTCGCGACCGTGTTGCGCGACGAAGGGGTCGACCTGCACCTGGCGACCACCGCCACCGCGGTCCGAGCAGGCGGCGACGGAGTCGTCGTCGACACCTCCGAGAACCAGTTCACCGCAGCGGGGCTGCTGATCGCCGCCGGCCGCACCTCCAACGTCGAACCGTTGGGTCTCGACAGATTCGGCATCCCGGTAGGCCCGGCCGGAGTCGAGGTCGACGGTCGAAACCGCACCCTGGTGCCCAGCATCTATGTCGTCGGTGACGCTGCGGCCGGCCGGCCGAGGTTCACACACTCTGCAGCCCACGACGCCGTGCTGGCGGTGAGGGACATGTTCCTGCCCGGTCGCGGCAGCCCGCCGTCGCTCGTGCCATGGTGCACGTTCACCGACCCCGAGCTTGCCCATGTCGGTCTCACTGCTGCCGAGGCACGCGAGCGCCACGGAAGCCGGGCGGTGAAGGTGTACCGACACGAGTTGGCCCACAACGATCGGGCTCGGGCAGACGATCGCACCGAGGGCCTGCTGTTGATCGTCACGGCGAAGGACCGCATCGTCGGTGCCCACGCGCTCGCACCGGCCGCGGGCGAGTTGATCCACGAACTCGCCCTGGCCATCAAGTTCTCGATCGGCATCGACGACCTGTCCGACCTGGTGCACATCTACCCCTCGATCGCTGCCGGCGTCGGCCGGATGGCCGCCGACCGAGCGTTCGAGAAAGCGCACCGCTATCGGGTGCTGGCCAAAGTCAGTCGACGCTTGGGGTGACCGCGATGCGGTGTCCGGGGCGCTCGAGATCATCGAACGTGTCGATCCGCCGCAGTGACGGGAACAGCAGAGCGAAACTTCCGGCCACGACGATGGTCAGGAACCCCCCGCCTGCGATCGACCAGGGCAACCCGAACGCCCGGGCCGTGACGCCGCTCTCGAACGCACCCAACTCGTTGGATGCGCCGATGAACACTCCCTCGACGGCGGAGACCCGGCCGAGCTGGTCGTCGGGGGTGACCAGAGGCACGATCGAGCCTCGGATGTACATCGACACCATGTCGGCCGCCGACAGCACGACCAACGCGAGGAACGCAAGGGCATAGCTGTGGGTGATGCCGAACACCATCGTGCCGGCGCCGAACACCACGACGACCCACAGCAACGTGGGTCCGACACGACGCTGCACCGGACGCACCGCGAGCCAGATCGCCATGGCCGCCGCGCCGATGCCCGGAGCTGCCCGCAGCCATCCGTAGGCGATGTCGCCGACACCGAGTCGCTCGCTGGCCACAGCGGGGATCAGTGCGACCGCACCGCCGAAGAGGACCGCGAACAGGTCGAGCGAGATGGCCGCCAGAACGATCGGCGTCCGGCGCACGAACTTGAGCCCTTCCAACGCCGAGCTCAACGTCGGCCGCTCGGTGACCTTCTCGGGTTGTCTCACATAGACGACCGCCAGCATCGGAACGATGGACAGCACGCCGAGCACGGCAGCGATCGCATACGCCGTCGAAGGTCCAGCGACATACAGGAACCCGCCCAGAACCGGCCCGACGATCGACGAACCGGTGAACGTCGCGGTCCACAGTGCGATGACCTGCGGAAACTCTTCGGGTGAACAGATCAGCGGGGGAATCGATCGACGGGCCGGCATCATCATCGCGTCGGTGGCACCCAACAGGAACGCTATGGCGAACAGCGGCCAGACGGCCCCTGGTTCCCACTGGCTGTACAGCAGGAACCCCACCGCACAGAGCACTCGGCCGAACAGGAACAGCGAGGTCACACGCCGCCGGTCGAAGCGGTCCGCCACCCATCCGGACACCAGCACCAGCAACACGGCCGGCACGAACTGCGCCAACCCGATCAGACCGATGTCGAGCTCGTCGCCGGTGATGTCGAACACCTGCTTGAACAGGACCGTGATGAGGATGTTGTGCCCGACGGAGGCGAGAGCGGTCGACGCCAGATAGCGGCGGACCGTTGCGTGTCGGAGCACGGCTCGAGCGTCGGTCACCCAGGAAAGCTACCCATGTCGCAGCGGCACAGCGCGACCGGGGGTTACGTCAGGCGTCTTCGTCGTACACGCGCGCCGGCACCAGCTCGCCGAACCGCTCGATCACGTGATCGACGGCCTTGTCGACGATCACCGCGACACCGACCACGAGACCGATGACGGGCACCAGGGTGTAGTCACCGAGCAGCTCGGGGATCAGGAAGACAGCGACGAATGGCGACCTGAGGCCGACAGCGACGCCGATCGCCATCGCCGCGACCATCACGTCCCACGGGTGCGCCACGGTGAGGCCGAGCGATTCGGCGCCCAACAACCCCAGCAACACGAAACCGCTCGTGATGCTGACCGTTGGTGTCAGCACTCCACCGGGTGCGCCGGCGCCGAGCGCGGCGGTCGTACCGATCACCTTGCCGATGCTCAACGCGAGGGCCAGCGTGACCGTGGCGCCGAGCTCTGCCTGGCGCAACGCGTCCATCCCATTGCCGGAGGCCTGAGGGAACCATGCGATGGCGGCTCCCGCCACCGCCGCGAACAGCCCGATCGCGATCCATGGCGGGCCTGGAAACCGGTTGACGAGCGCTCCGCCACTCACCCGAACCCTCAAGCGCAAGAACGCGCGGGCGACGATCACGGCCGGCACCAGCCCGATCAAGGCCAGCCCGGTCATCGTCCAACGTGAACCCTGCGTCGACGGGAAGATCGTCTCGCCGCCGTACAACTGGGTCGACGTGATGAAACCGCCCGCCGCTCCGAGCGCTGCGAACATCAACGCTCGACGGCTCGAACGGACGCGCAACGTCTCCTCGACGTAGAAGACGGCGGCGATCGGGGCATGGTAGGCGGCTGCAAACGCAGCCGCGATGCCCGCCGCCGCCATTGCATCACCGCGCCCCCCGAACCTCTTGCCTGCCGTCGCACCGACGGCACCGCCCGATTCGATGATCGCCGACTCACGACCGATCGACGCCATCCCCGCGAACACCGTCCACGTCGCCAGTGCCCGTGCTGCCGAGGCGCGCAGTGAGATGCTGCGCCCTTCGCCCCTCGCCGACGAGGACACGGCCTCGACGCCGACATGATGCGACCAGTGCCGCTCGACGAGCCGGCCCAGCGTCGCAGCGATGATCACCGCACCCATGACGAGGGCGAACACGCTCACCCGTCGCATCGACGCCGCGCCGACGGTTGGATCTTGCGACCCCGAGTACCACTCGAGCACGATCTGTGCGAGTTCCTTGAAGTAGTGCGCGAACCCTGAGGCAGCGAACATCACGATCGCGAACAAGACCATGGTCACGACGAGAGGTCGCGACGGGCGCACGTCGAAGCCCAGCCCCTCCTGTGCGGGTGGCGTCATCGCTCACCGACCTCCAGTGGTGACCTCGCGGAGCGTGGCGAGAAACCGGTCGTTCTCGGGCGGCGAGCCGATCGTGACACGGACTCCTTCGCCGGAGAACGGACGGATGACGACACCGCGTCGCTCGAGCTCGAGTGCAATTTGATCGGTACGTTCACCCGTGGCCAACCAGACGAAGTTGCCCTGATGATTGGGAAGCGCCCACCCATCCGCGGCCAGCTCGACCTCGACCCGCGCCCGCTCGGCGAGAATGTCCTGCACCCGTTCGTCGATCGTGTCCTCGTGAGCGAGCGCGGCCAATGCGGCCGCCTGAGCAAGAGCGTTCACCGCGAACGGCAACAGGGTCTTGTCGACCGCAGCGATCACGTCGGGATGGCCGACGGCGTACCCGACCCGCAGGCCGGCGAGCCCGTGCGCCTTGGAGAACGTTCTGGTCACGATCACGTTCGGGAAATCGGGGATCAGTTCGGCGACCGGATCGCCGAAGCCCGGGTCGAGGAACTCGCGGTAGGCCTCGTCGATGCACACGATCACGCTCGACGGCACGCGATCGAGCAGCGACCGCAACTCGGTCGTGGTGGATGCGGTGCCCGTCGGGTTGTTCGGGCTCGCGAGGAACATCAGCTTGGTTCGATCGCTGACCGAGGCAGCGAGCGCGTCGACGTCGAATCCGAGGTCGACCGCCAGCGGAACCTGGACAGCGACACCGTTCATCAGCCGGGTGAACACCGGATACACCTCGAACGACCGCCACGGGAACACGACCTCGTCCCCGGGGTCGACATAGCTGAAGAAGAGCTGCTGCAGGAGAGCGGATGAGCCATTGCCGACCGTGACCTGTTCGACGTCGACTCCGAGCTTGAGTGACAAGGCCTCGCGCACCGCGGTGGCCCGATGATCGGCGTATCGGTTCACGCCGTGAGCGGCCGCAGCGACCGCGTCGAGGATCGCGTCGATCGGCTCGACCGGGTTCTCGTTGGAGGCGAGCTTGATCGCGCCGGTGATACCGTGCTCGGCCTCCGCCTGGGCGGCCCCCTTGCCGGGCCGGTACGACGGGAGGTCGGCGACCACGGTACGGGGTCGGCCGATCTGAGGAGGAGTCACGCTTGCGACGGTAGCGCCATCGGATCGAAGAAGTCAGGACGGACCGGCGTACAACACGCCGTCACGTTCGAACGCATCGATCTCGGCAGCGCTGTAGCCGACTTCCGCGAGCACCTCGCGGTTGTGTTCGCCGTGCAACGGTGCATGCCGTCGAACGACGTCGGCCGATGCGGTCTGCCCCGTGAGTGGTGGCGTCACCCGATAGCGACCGCCATGAGGGTGCTCGGCGAGCGGCAGAACCGCCACCAACTCGTCGATCGTCCCCACCTTGCTCGCCGGGATGTCGGCAGCGCGGAACAGCTCGATCCACTCGTCGGTCGTACGCTGCAGCAGGATCGCCGCAACCTCCCGATACAGGCTCCCACCGTTCTCGATGCGAGACCTCCGGGTGAGGATTCGTTGGTCATCGAGCAGATCGAGGCGACCGCCCAGACGGAAGATCGTCTCGTAGTGGCTCTGGTCGTAGGGCAGCACGTTGATGATGCCGTCGGACGTCGCGTGTGGACGTCGTTCGGGGGTCAGTATCCGCGCGTATCCCGCCGGGCCGAGTGGGGGCTCGGGGATCGCCGATGCACCGTGCTCGACGAGGAGATACGACCGCATCACCTCGGTCATCGCGATCGTGACGTCGGCACCGCGGCCGGTTCGTTCGCGCTGGAACAGGGCGACGGCGATCGCGTTCGCGATCACCAGCCCGGCGGTCTTGTCGGCGACGAGCGTCGGCATGAGCACGGGTGGGAGCCCCACACGCTGGGACAGGTCGGCGATGCCACTCGCCGATTGGATGATGTCGTCGTATGCGGGCGCGTCGGCGAGTTCCGAGTCCGCCGGATAGCCCGCGGCGGCACAGTAGATCAGGTCGGGTTTGAACACCCGCAGATCGTCATAGGTCACGCGGGCTCGCCCCCGCGACCCGGGCCGGAGGTTGGTGACGAACACGTCGGCGGACGCGACGAGCCTGCCGAGCGCCTCGTACCCCTCGGGTGTGCGAACATCGAGTCCGATACTTCGCTTGTTGCGCATCAGGTTCATCGTCACGCCCGAGAGTTCGGGATGAGGCCCGATCCCCATCGACCGATTCGTGTCACCCCGACGGTCCTCGATGACGATCACCTCCGCCCCCTGGTCGGCGAGGACGTGGGTGCCCAATGGCCCCATCACCACCGAGGTCATGTCGATGATGCGAACGCCGTCGAGGGGAAGCTGCACAGTGCCGAACATAGGCGATTCCCGCTGGTCATCAGAGATCAGAATGCTCTGCTCCGGTACCGAATCAACGGGACTGGTACCGTTCGAAGCAGTCCACCTGGAGGGTTTCGATGAAGACTGCAATCACCGAGAAGTTCGGTATCGACGTACCGATTCTGGCGTTCACACACTGCCGCGACGTCGTGGTCGCGGTGTCGAAGGCGGGCGGCCTCGGCGTTCTGGGCGCAGCAGGCCACAGCGACCGGCAACTTGAAATCGATCTCGACTGGATCGAGGACGAGTTGGGTGATCGTCCCTACGGCGTCGACCTGATCGTGCCGGCCAAGTATGCCGGCTCCGACCAGGGCGGGATGACCCTCAGCGATCTGGTGGCCATGATCCCCGCCGAGCATCAGGCTTTCGTCGACGACATCCTCACGCGCTACGACGTGCCCGAGCTGCCGGCCGACTCCGGTCGCGGCGGCCTGGTCGGAGGCAGCGATGCAGCACCGTTCTCTGCGAGTCGCGCCGATCCGCAACTCGAGATCGCACTCGCCCATCGGCCCTCCATCGTCGTGAACGCGCTCGGCCCGCCCCCGGCCCACATGATCGAGCGGGTCAAGGAGGAAGGCCGCATGGTCGGCGCCCTTGCCGGAGCCGCGCAGCACGCACAACGTCACGTCAACGCCGGGGTCGACGTGATCATCGCCCAGGGCTCCGAAGCCGGGGGGCACACCGGCGAGATCGGCACGATGGTGCTGATCCCCGAGATCGTCGACGCCGTCGGCGACATCCCGGTGTTGGGCGCCGGCGGCATCGGTCGGGGCCGCCAGATGGCCGCCGCGATGGCACTCGGGGCACAGGGCGTCTGGTGCGGATCTGTCTGGCTCACCACCGAGGAGGCCGAGACCCACCCTGCGGTCAAGGAGAAGTTCCTCGCCGCGACGTCGAAGGACACGATTCGGTCGCGGTCGCGCACCGGCAAGCACGCACGTCAGCTCAAGACGGCTTGGACCGACGAGTGGGAGCGTGCCGACACCCCCGATCCCCTCGGGATGCCCCTGCAGCCGATCCTCGTCGACGAGGCGATCCGCCGAATCGACCGTTCGGCGCACCAGCCCGGCTCGGGCGCCAACCAACTCGCCAACTACTACGTCGGCCAGATCGTCGGGGCGATGAACGAGACCAAGTCGGCCACACGCGTCGTCTACGAGATGATCGAGGAGTTCATCGAGTCGGTCGAGCGTCTGAGCGCCCAGATGAACGGGTGACGTCGCCGGGGGCTCCGGGTCGACGTCTCAGGCGGTGATCGCCCGCACCGTCAGCTCCAGCAATTCGTCGACGGCGTGCTCGAGATCGAGCCTCGTGTCGGCCTGGACGTTGGGCTGATTGAAGAACTGCCCGGCTCCGGCGAGCAACCCCGCCACCACCGCAGGCGTCACTTGGCGGAACTCGCCGGCATGGATACCGCGCTGCACGAGCTGTTCGGTGATCGCCATCACGTACCCGTAGTGGCGATCGAAGAGACGGCGCGCCGCCGGCTCGTCGGCGAGGTCGTCGCCGAAGACCTGTGTGATCCGCTGGAGTTCGATCCCACCCAGGAAGTAGGCGCGGATCTGATCGGCGTACGACTGTGCCGGATCGATCGAGTCGAGCGCCGCCCGACCGACTCGCTGTAGGAAACGGTCGAAGACCAACAGCACCAGTTCGTCCTTCGAGGGGGCCAGCTCGTACAGGGTGCGACGCGAGCAACCGACGTGAGCCGCCAGTTCGCGCACACTGAAGCCCGAGAATCCCTCCTGCAGGAACAGCGCCTCCAGCTGGTCGAGCACCTCACGATGGCGGGCTCCGAGCCGTAGCTCGGCGCGCTGGGAGATCAGCGGACGCGGTCGTCGGTTCGCAGCGACAGACTCTGGTACCGACATGGGCCAAACAGTACCCAACCGGGCGTCAGTCGGGGAGCCTCGGCACCTCGAGGCCCGAGCGCCGCCCGAGCAATGATGCCCTGGTCAACGCCGCGTGCCCGAACCGGGACCGCAGACCGTCGACGACCCCGTCGAGGCCGGATTGATCCTTGCGGCCGAACGGCAAGAGCAGTTGCTCGGTGCTGTCGCCGACGCTCTCGAGGTTGCCGACCGACAGCCCGATCAGGGTGATCCCTCGTTGTTCGATCATGGGGGCGGCGTCGCGCAACACGGCCAGCGCGAGGTCTCGAATGGGTTCGGTGGCAGACGTGGGATGCGCAAGTGAGCGCGATCTGGTGACGCGGGTGAAGTCGTCGAATCGGAGACGCACGGTGACGGTGCGCCCGACGCGGCCGGCAGCGCGCATCCGGCGGGCCACACGGTCGACGATGCCGAGTAGCAGGGCTTCGATCGTGTCGGGTGCCTTGCGTCCCCGGCCGAGCGCCTGCTGTGACCCGATCGAGCCCCGACGCTTGCCGGTCACGACCGGGCGCGGATCCCGATTGTTCGCCAGCGCATCCAGGTGGCGGCCCGACCCCACGCCCAGCATCGCGACGAGGTGCGCCTCTCCCAGCGCTGCCACCTCACCGACGGTATGGATGCCACGAGCGTGCAGCTTTCGCTCGGTGACCGGGCCGACGCCCCACAGCCGGCCGATCGGCAGGGGGTGCAGGAACTCGATCTCGCGACCAGGATCGACCACGAGCAATCCGTCGGGTTTGGCCACCCCGCTCGCGACCTTCGCGAGGAACTTGGTGCGGGCCACGCCGACGGTGATCGGCAGACCGGCACGTCGAAGCACCTCAGCGCGCAGGCGAGCAGCGATCTCGGCCGGGGTCCCTGCGATTCGACGCAGCCCGGCCACATCCAGAAATGCCTCGTCGATCGACAGCCCCTCGACCAACGGTGTGGTGTCGTGGAAGACCTCGAACACTGCCCTGCTCGCCTCGGAGTACGCCTCGAAACGGGGCGCCACGACGACGGCCGAAGGGCACAGCCGCCGCGCGGCGAACTCGGGCATGGGTGTGTACACCCCCATCCGCTTCGCCTCGTAGCTCGCCGCCAGGACGATGCCGCCTCCCACGATCACCGGGCGCCCCCGCAACGACGGATCGTCCCGTTGCTCGACGGACGCGTAGAACGAGTCGAGGTCGGCGTGCAGGATCGTCGCGTCGGCTCGCGTCGAGATAGGGTTCATCGAACACATGTTCGCATCTGACGGACTCGACGTCCAGACCCGTGATGCTGGTCGGGCGTCACCGTTCCCGATTCGTCAGCCGCCGACCCAGCCGTCGACCCAGCGGGCGGCCAAGGGCGATCGCCGTGGCGCACGAGCCACCGGCCACGACCAGGCCCCAGGCGGAAGTCGTCTCACGGCGCCATCTCGCAGGGTGGCCGTGCTGGTGGAACGGGGCACACACCGGTTCGATCCGGCTCGCCCCTGGGCATCGACGCGGTCGCCCCGTTACCGGGAGCGCTCGGCGACGACTGCGGCGATCCGGTCGTGGACGAGTGGGAGTTCCTGGACCATCTGCTTGTAGTCCCAGATCATCATCTTGGCCAGCTTCACCTTGCCGCGTGCGGCAACATGCGCCGAGCGTTTGGCGTCGAGCTCGAGCCCGACCTCACCGAAGAAATCGCCTGGCTTCAGCGTCGCGATGCGATCGAAGTCGACGTGAACGTCCAGCTCACCGGCGAGCACCACGAAGAACGCGTAGGCGTCGTCGCCTTCGCGGGCCACGTTGTGATCCGAGAGAACGTCGACTTCTTGGAACCGGGCGGCAGCCGAGGCAAGCTCGTTCTCGCTGAGCCCCTCGAACAGGTCTAAGCCTGATAGCCGACTTGGTTCCATTGATCGTCTCCCGTCCGACACCGAGCGTCTGGACATCCTTTCGCCGCAGAGTACCAGAGCCGACCTGTGCGGCTGAACGGGGGCCAGACCGCAACGGCATCCTGTCGGCGATCAGCGCCTTCGAGTGCCTCCCCGCTGCTAGCCCTTGAAAGCGCTGGGCGTGCCACATTCTGCGGCGAGGCGCGCCAGCGGCGGTGAGAGCTCCCAGTGGCGGCCGCCTAGCGACTCGCCGTAGCCCTTCCCTTTGTCGATGATCGCGCCGAGGCCGACCGAGCCGGCATCTGCCCGATATGGGAAGAGATTCATCGAACTCATGTTCGCATCTGGGTGGTCGGACGTCCAGACCCGTCATACTGGTCGGGCGTGACCGTTCCCGATTCGTCAGCCGCCGACCGAGCGGGCCCCGACTCCCCGATCGTCGTCGGCAGCGAATCCGACGTCGAGCTGGCCACGCGCCTGGCGATCGAGGCCGGCCATCGCCTGGTCGCACTCAGGGAACAACTGTGGCGCTCTGGCGCCCACTCGTGGGACGTCATGGACAACGGCGACGCCATGAGCCACCACTTCATCGGCGAACAACTCCGTCTACATCGACCCGACGACGCCGTGCTCGACGAGGAGGGCGCTGAGGACCCACGACGGTTCGACGCCGATCGCGTCTGGATCATCGACCCGTTGGACGGCACCCGAGAGTTCGGCGAGCCGGGGCGTCATGACTGGGCCGTGCACGTCGCATTGTGGGATCGGGACCATTTCGCGGCCGGCGCGGTGTCGCTGCCGGCGCTCGATCTCGTCCTCGCCACCGATCCGGCTCCGCAGTTGCCGCCCACCGGACGGACGCGCCCTCGCATCATCACGTCGCGCAACCGGGCGCCGTACGCAGCCGTCCTCGTGGCGAATGCATTGGGATGCGACGCCATACGGCTCGGCTCCGCCGGCGCGAAAGCGATGGCCGTGGTGCTCGGCGAGGCGGACATCTACTTGCACGATGGCGGCATGTACCAGTGGGATTCGGCGGCACCGGCGGCTGTGGCACTGGCGGCGGGCCTCCACGTCAGCAGGGTCGATGGCACGCCGATCGTGTACAACGACCGCGACCCCTGGTTGCCTGACTTCTTGATCTGTCGCGAAGAGCTCGCCGACGACATCCTCGAGGCGCTCTGGGGTGACGATCGGATCCCGTGACGGCGTCGCCGCAGTGACGCGCCGCTCCACGATCCGATCGCATCGGGCCGTCGGACGCTGCGTACTGTGTCGTCATGACCCAGGCGGGCCTGATCACAAACGCCAGACAGACCGGTGACGGCATCGAGGTCGACTTCACGGACGGCCTGACGGCCCGGTTCCATCAAACCTGGTTGCGGGACACCTGCCGGTGTAGCGAGTGCCGCCACCCGGACACGCTGCGGCGAGTCAACGAGTCCATGAGCATCCCCGTCGAGCTGACCGCGCGCTCGGTGCACATCGCCGACGGCGGGACCGCGCTGCACCTCGCGTGGCCAGACGGGCACACATCTGTCGTCGAAGCCCCGTGGCTCCACCGCAATGCCCAAGTCGACGGCTCCGGCTCAGCCGTGGTCGATCGAACCCAGGGCAAGCCAGTCTGGGGCGCCGAGCTCGTAGATCGCCTGCCGTGGATGGAGTACGAGCAGGTCGTCTCGGAACCTGCGGCCATGCTGTGCTGGCTGGAGACGATCGACCAGCTGGGATTCGCGCTGCTGAACGGCATGCCGACCGACCGGGCGACGATGAGCGATCTGGCCGCTCGAATCGGACCTGTCAGGGCGTCGAACTACGGAGTCGACTGGGAGATCGAGGCCACGACGGCACCGAAGAATGCCGTCTACAGCGCCCGCGGGTTGAGCGCCCACACCGATCTCCCCTACCGAGCGAACCCGCCGGGTCTCCAGTTCTTGCTGGCCGACCTCGCCGATGCCCCCGGCGGCGAGTCGATGCTCGTCGACGGGTATCGCGTGGCCGAGGCGCTCTTTGCCGAGCGCCCGGAGATGTGGACGACCCTCACCGAGACCGCTGTCGGATTCAGCTATGTCGACGAGCACTACGACCTGCGGTACGACGCCCCCGTCATCGGGCTCCGACCCGACGGTAGCTATGGCGTGTTCCGTCACGCCCCCGGACTCCTCGAACCGTTCGACCCTCTACCCGAGACGTTCCGACGCGTGTACACCGCCGTGCACCGGTTCACCGAGTTGCTGAGGGATCCCCTCCACGAAGTCCGGATCCGCCTCGAAGCCGGCCAGATGATCGCCTTCGACAACGTGCGGGTGCTCCACGGCCGGGCTCCATTCGACCTCGGACCTGGCGGCCGACGTCACCTGCTCGGCTGCTACATCGACCTCGACGATCTCCACAGCCGCATCAGGGTGCTGCGACGAGCCGAAGGATGAACACCGTATGGAACTGAAATCCACGAGATTCGAGTCCGATCGTCACGTCGCGACCGTCTTCCTGCACCGACCCCACCGACACAACGCCTGGACGGGGAGGATGCACGCCGAGTTCCGATGGGTGATGGCCGAGCTCGAGGCGGATCCGACCGTCCGCGCCGTCGTCGTCACCGGCACCCCGCCCGCGTTCTGCGTCGGTGGTGACAGCGACGCGCTCGCGGAGCACGCCAACCGAGGCGGCTACGACACCGGGCTACCACCCGAACCGGCCCGCCCGGGCGTCAACGTACGACCCGAGTACGACGACGACTTCGCGTGGATGTACGGATATCGCACACCGATCATCGCCGCGGTCAACGGGGCCGCGGCGGGCGTCGGCTTGGCCCTGGCGCTGTTCGCAGATCTGCGGTTCGGGGCCGCTGGGGCGAAGCTCACCACGGCAGCGCCGAAGCTCGGCCTGCCGGCCGAGTACGGCATGAGCTGGGTGCTCCCACGCCTCGTCGGTCTGACCCGAGCGGCAGACCTCTTGTTGTCGGGACGGGTCGTCACCGCCGCCGAAACCGCCGACTGGGGACTGTGGAACAGCGTGCTGCCCGATGGCGAGGCGACCCTCGCCGCCGCGGTCGACTACGCCCATCGGCTGGCCGACGGAACCGGCCCGAATGCAGTGAGCATCACGAAAGCCCAGCTCTACGAGGATCTCCACCGTCACGCTGCCGGCGCATCTGTGGCCGACTCGAAGCGCCTCCTCGACCAAGCCATGGCGACGAGCGAATACCGGGAAGGGATCGCCGCATTGCGTGAGAAGCGGCCGCCGAAGTTCTGACCGCGGCCCCGTGGGCGACGACCAACTCCTACACTGCGATGATGCCTGACCAGCAATCTGCCACATCCAGCCCGCTGGCCATCGCCGCGATCGCATCCGCCGGCGCCGCAGTGATCCACGCCGCCGCCGCCGGTATCCACGCCGACCATGTCGGCCTGTCCCGGTTGTTCATCGTGCTCACGGTTGCGCAGGCAGCGGCCGCCGTCGCCGGGTTCGTCCGAGGCAGCCGATTCGCCGGGGCCGCACTGTTCGCCGTCAACGCAACGGCCGCCATCGGATGGCTGCTCACCCGCCTGGTCGGGATCTCATGGATCGAGGGGCTCGAGGTCGCCGAGCGTCCGCAGCTGGCAGACACCACCGCAGCTGTGCTCGCGATCGTGGCAGCTGCGGCCGCAATGGCGTTCCTGATCGGACGGGCGCCGGCGCTGCCATCGCGGGCGATCACCACCGCGGCTGCATTGGCCGGGATCCTGGTCGTGGCGGGCCTCGCGAACGCGACGACGCACGATCACGACCACACCGCGAGTCAGGACGGTGTCGCCGACGACGGCCACGATCACGATCACACCGATGCGCCCGTCGCCACGGACGCCCAGGCCGCAGGTGCCGTGGACGCTGCCGCGCACGAGCACACCGACACCGCCGTCGACGCAGCAGCAACACCGGCAGCGGACGATCACAGCGATCATGAGACCGCCACCGTCGACCCTGCGGCCACCTGGCCGCGCCCCTGGGACCCGACTGCGCCGATCGATTTCTCCGGCGTTCCCGGAGTCACGGACGACCAGCAGGCCCGGGCCGAACAACTCGTCATCGACACCATGCGCGACCTCCCGGCCTTCGCTGACGTCACGACCGTCCCGGCGCTCGGCTTTCGTTCGATCGGCGACGCGAGCACCGGCTTCGAGCACTACATCAATGCCGGGTACATCGGCGACGACAAGTTCCTCGACCCGACGGCACCTGAGTCGCTCGTGTATGCCGTCGACGGCGACCAACGCACACTCGTGTCCGCAATGTTCATCGCCAACAAGACCCCGATCGACGACCCTTCTCTGGTCGAGTTCGCCGGTCCGCTGATGCAGTGGCACGTCCACCTCAATCTGTGCTGGGGGCTCGGCGACGACGGCAGCCCCGTCGTCAAGGGTGTGCTCGAGGATTTCGGTGGCACCTGCCCTCCGGGCACCGTGAACGCCGGAGGCGAGAACCCCATGGTCCACGTCTGGATCTCGCCACACGAGTGTGGCCCGTTCGCGGCACTCGAAGGGCACGGCGCCGGACAGGCCGACGTCAGCGCCGATGCCCGCACCGACCAATGCGCACACGACGACCACGCGGCACACGATGATCCTGCGGCCACGGTGGCGACGAAGCCCTACGACCCTGCGCTCCCGATCGATCTCGGCGGCGTCGACGGTGTCACGCTGCAACAGCAGGCATTCGCCGAGAACCTGGTCGCGGCGACCGTCCGCGACCTGCCTCAATGGGCCGACCTCGACGCGGTTGCCGCCGCCGGTTTCCACTCGATCGGCGATGCCGCCACCGGGCACGAGCATTTCATCCAGTGGGACTGGATCGACGACGACGTCTGGCTCGACCCCGACTACCCCGAGAGCTTGGTGTTCGAGCCACAACCCGACGGCAGCAAGAAGCTGGTGTCGGCGATGTTCATGCTGCCGGGCGGCTACCCGCTCGACGAGATCCCCGACTGGGGTGGAAGCCTCATGCAGTGGCATGTCCACGGCGACCTGTGCTTCACCGCCGACCCGGTGGCGCCCCAGGTAGCCGGACTGAAGGCGATCGGCACCAACTGTCGGCCACCGCTCGTCGACGGCACCCTCGCCCCGATGATCCATGTGTGGATCACACCCCACGAATGCGGCCCGTTCGCCGCGCTCGACGGCATCGGAGGCGGGCAGGTCCCCGACGGTGAGGCCGTCCTCTGCGACCACGCCCACGGCACCCACTGAATCCGGTGCGCCCCCTGGGCGACATGTGACCACCGACTCGTGGCGGTCGCGGTGGCAGAACTCCGGCGACCCGGCATCATGGGGTGATGCGCGACGTCGAACACAGTGATCGCACGTGGGGTGCCTTCACCGAGGCTGCACCATGGGTGCTCGACCGGCATCACATCGGCTGGCTGGCATCGGTCGATCGGCTCCGCCAGGCGGCTCGCGACGAGGTACCGGCGCTCACGACCCCCACCCGGCTGCCACCCGGTATACGCGCCGCGACCGTGGTCGCTCACCTGACCACGGCCATCGGCCCGTGGCTGTTCCGTAAGCGGCGCGACAGCTACTCCACCCCCGAGGAGGGGCGAGCCGATCTGTCGCGACGTATGCGACTTGCCGCCGAGGCACTCGGACCGAGCTACATCAAGCTCGGCCAGATCATCTCCTCCGGTGAAGGCCTGTTTCCCGGAGAACTCGTCGCCGAGTTCAAGAAATGCCGCGACCAGGTGCCGGCCGAGCCCTTTGACGTGGTGCAGTTGATCATCGAACAAGACCTCGGGTGCCGGCTGAGCGACGTCTTCGACCATGTCGACACCGAACCACTCGCCGCTGCGTCGATCGCCCAGGTCCACGCTGCACGGCTGCGTACGGGCGAGGACGTCGTCGTCAAGGTGCAGCGCCCATCGGTCGCCCGCCTCGTGCGCAAGGACCTGCAGGCGATGGCATGGATCGCGCCGCACCTCGTCGGCCGGATCCCGGTCGCCGCGCTGGCGAACCCGCCGGCGCTGGTCGAATTGTTCGCCGAGACCATCGTCGAAGAACTCGACTTCAGACTCGAGGCCGCGAACATGCTCGATGTCGCCGCCGTCATCCACGAGCTCGGCCAGGACGGCTACGTGGTCCCCCGCCCGCACCCGACATTGGTCACCAGACGCGTGCTGGTGATGGAACGGCTGGCCGGCTTCAACTTCGACGATGTCGTCGGTATGCAGGGTGCGGGCATCGACACCGAGGCCGTCGTGCGAGCCGGCATGATCTCGTTCATGGAGGGCGCCATGATCCACGGCATCTTCCACGGGGATCTGCACGGGGGCAACCTGTTCGTGCTGGCCGATGGTCGCACAGCGCTGCTCGACTTCGGCATCGTCGCCCGTCTGTCCCGCGAGCGTCGGCTTGCGTTCCTCCGCCTGATGCTCGGGGCGACCACGAACGACATCAAGGGTCAGATGGCTGCCCTTCGCGACCTCGGAGCGCTCCCCCACGACACCGACCTCGATGCCGTGATCCGGGATCTCGGGCTCGATCGACCACCGATCGACCCCACGACGCTCACCGGCGACGAGATGATCAAGGAGGTGCAGCGAGTCGTCAAAGCTCTGCTCGGCTACGGTGCCCGCCTCCCGAAAGAGCTCATGCTCTACGTGAAGAACATGGTGTTCCTCGACGGCGCCATCGCCCGTCTGGCCCCCGACCTCGACATCCTGGCCGAAGTCGCCACCATCTCGATGCTGTTCGCTCAGCGCCACGGTGAGCGGATCGCCACCGATCTGGGGATGGCAGCGACTCAGGTGGAGTTCGACTTCGACGGGGTCAAGGCCGGATTCGGTCTCGATGCCGGCGTCGACAGCCTCACCTATCGCGAGCTGCAAGAGCGCCGCCAGCTCATCCAGAAACGAATGCGTTCGGCCCGCTGAGTAGGGTCGCTGCTCGTGCGTCTCGTCATTGCCCGCTGTTCGGTCGACTACGCCGGTCGACTCGCCGCCCACCTCCCCGAGGCGAATCGGCTGATCATGGTCAAGGCGGACGGCTGCGTCGCGATCCATGCCGACGGCGGGGCCTACAAGCCCCTCAACTGGATGAACGCACCGAACACCATCACCGAGACCCTCGACACCGAACCTCCGCAATGGGTGATCACGAACCCCAAGCAGGAAACACTCACGATCACGCTCCACGAGGTCGTCTCCGACTCCGCACACGAACTCGGCGATGACCCGGGCCTGCAGAAGGACGGCGTCGAGGCGCACCTCCAGGAGTTGCTCGCCGCATCCCCGCACGCGATCGAGCACGGGCTCACGCTGGTGCGGCGCGAATACCCGACCGCGATCGGGCCGATCGACCTCGTCTGCCGCGATCCGGACAACACGGTCGTAGCGATCGAGGTGAAGCGACGCGGCGAGATCGACGGCGTCGAACAGCTGGCGCGCTACATCGAACGCCTCGAACTCGACTCGTCGCTCGGAACGATCCGGGGCGTGTTCGTCGCACAGTCGATCAAGCCCCAGGCCAAGGTGCTCGCCGAATCCCGCGGATTCACGTGGGTCGAAGTCGACTACGACACGTTGCGAGGCATGGCTCCCGACGACCTCCGGCTGTTCTGAACACGGACCCGCCGGCACTTCGACCCGACCGCGCCGTCTGTTACTTTCGCGGCCATGCCACAGGAAGTACAAGGAATCGTCGCCCGCTCGAAGGGTGCCCCCGTCACGCTCGAGACGATCGTCATCCCCGACCCTGGCCCGGGAGAGGCGGTCGTCAAGATCCAGGCCTGCGGGGTGTGCCACACCGACCTGCATTACCGCGAAGGCGGCATCAACGACGAGTTCCCGTTCCTGCTCGGACACGAGGCGGCCGGCACGGTCGAGTCCGTCGGCGAGGGAGTCACCAATGTCAAGCCGGGCGACTATGTGATCTTGAACTGGCGAGCGGTGTGCGGCACCTGCCGGTCATGCCTCAAGGGCAAGCCGTGGTACTGCTTCTCCACGTTCAACGCGTCACAGAAGATGACGCTGACCGACGGCACCGAGTTGTCGCCGGCACTCGGGATAGGCGCCTTCGTCGAGAAGACACTGGTTCACTCGGGCCAGTGCACCCCGGTCGATCCCGAGGCCCCGGCGACCGCCGCCGGGCTGCTGGGATGTGGCGTCATGGCCGGCCTCGGCGCGGCGATGAACACCGGCAACGTGGGACGTGGCGACTCGGTCGCCGTGTTCGGCTGCGGCGGCGTCGGTGACGCGGCGATAGCGGGCGCATACCTGGCGGGCGCCTCGACCATCATCGCCGTCGACATCGACGACCAGAAGCTCGGTTGGGCGACGGACTTCGGTGCGACCCACACCTGCAACGCCAACGAGACCGATGCCGTCGAGTACATCAAGTCGGTCACCGGCGGCAACGGTGCCGACGTGTGCATCGAGGCGGTCGGCAATCCGCACGTCTACAAGCAGGCGTTCGAAGCCCGCGATCTGGCGGGCACCGTGGTGCTGGTCGGGGTCCCACATCCCGACCACACGATCGAGTTGCCGTTCATCGAGATGTTCGGCCGTGGCGGCTCGCTGAAGTCGTCGTGGTACGGCGACTGCCTGCCCAGCCGCGACTTCCCGATGCTGATCGACCTCTACCAACAAGGTCGACTCGACCTCGACCGGTTCGTCAGCGAGACGATCTCGATCGGCGATGTCGAGGAGGCATTCCACAAGATGGAACGCGGCGAGGTGCTCCGCAGCGTCGTGGTCATGCCATGACGCGGGTGGCCGTCCGATGACGATCGAGCTGGTCACGACCGACGGGATCTTCGCCCTCGACGGCGGCGAATGGGAGGTCACCAACAACATCTGGTTGGTGGGCGACGACGCCGAAGTCGTCGTATTCGACGCCGCTCACGATCACCGCCCGATCCTCGACGGCATCGCCGGCCGACGTGTCAAGGCGATCGTGCTCACCCACGGGCACAACGATCACATCAACGCCGCCGTGCCGCTGCGCGATGCCGTCGACGCGCCGATCCTCCTGCACCCCGCCGACCGCATGTTGTGGGACGCCGTCTGGCCCGACCACAGGCCCGACGGCGACATCGCACCGGGAGGGGTCGTCTCGATCGCCGGCCACGGCCTCGCAGTGCTGCATACCCCCGGCCACTCCCCCGGTTGCTGCTGCTTCCACGATGTCGACTCCGGTGTGGTGTTCTCCGGCGACACACTGTTCTGCGGTGGCCCTGGCGCCACCGGGCGCAGCTACAGCGACGAGCCGACCATCGTGCGGTCGATCATCTCCCAGCTGTTGGCGCTGCCCCCACAGACGATCGTCCATACGGGCCACGGAGACTCCACCACGATCGGCGCAGAGCACGACGCCGTCCTGGCCCGGGCGGCCGAACTCGGGCTCGCGCCGTCCTGATCAGCAACTGTCGCCCGGCAGCAAGGGCTTGACGGTGAGTGAGTAGATCGTCTCTCCGACGGTGAAGAAGGTCAGCTGGTTCGCCGACGAGAAGATCTCGCCGTACTCCGAGTCGGGAACAGCGGCACACTCGGACGCCGCGGCCAGGTCCGCCGACCCGAACCACTCGACGAAGGTCGGCTCGATGTCGAGGCCCGACAGATCGGTGACCTGCGTGGCGCGGATGAGATAGGTGTCGGCTCCGTACGGCTGCTCGTCGACCGCATCACTCGAGGCGACGAGCCATCGGTTCACCTCATCGACGAAACCGGCGAGTTGCCGACGGGCGTCATCGGGTTCCGACTCGTCGAACGAGGCGAGACCGAGCGCGTATGCCGAATGACGGAACGTCGACCCGTTCGCCGAGATCGTGACCACCGTGTCGGGCGCATCGGCGATGTTGTCCGGCCGCCCGTACTCACGGTCGGCCAACAAGCCGTACTCGTCGGCGAGTGCGAGAAGGTGTTGGACACCGTCCTCCCCGATCGGGCGCACCAGCAGGCTGGGCAACAACGGACCCGGATAGATCTCAGGCACGGCGCCTTGCACGATCAGCCGACCGTCACCGGTGACCAGCACGGTGGGCAGATTCAAGAACGTGTACTCGAGCGGGACGAATCCTCCCTCGTAGCCGATCCGCACCACGAGGTCGTCTGCGCCAACAGGGTGATCGATCACCGGCTCCGGTCCGGGCAGCGTGTCATCGACGATGGTGGATGGAACCGACGACGAGCCGTCGGGAACATCGTCGGCACAGGCGGCCGTCGAGAGCGCGAGCGCCCCGACAGCGACCAGCGACAGCAGCCGACCCGTGTTCATGATCCTCACACCCTTCAGACGCTTCCCACCGAGAGATGGTTCCCGGCACCAACCACTGTACGAACCCGACGCAAGCCGTCGACCGGCAACCGACAGCTACGCTCAGGCAACGTGCAGCGGGTCCGGGGCGTCGTTCAGCATTACGCGTGGGGTGATCCATCGTTCCTGCCTGCGTTGCTCGGCATCGAACCCGACGGGCGCCCCTGGGCCGAACTCTGGCTGGGCACGCATCCCAACGGTCCCACTGTGCTCGAAGATGGCCGCCCGCTGAGCGACCTCACGGGTGAACTCCCGTATCTCCTGAAGGTGCTCGCCGCGAGCGAACCGCTGTCGTTGCAGACCCACCCCAACCGGGACCATGCACTCGACGGGTTCGCCCGCGGGATCTACGTCGATCCCCACGCCAAACCCGAACTGCTGTACGCGCTCACAGAGTTCCAGGCGCTGTGTGGTGTACGACCGGTCGAGGCGACGCTCGCATTGCTCGACGAGCTCGGCACTGACGAACTGGCCAGGGTGCTCGTGGCCGGCGGGCCAGCGGCCGCTCTGGCCGGTCTGTTGCGAGGCGAGATCGACGCAGGGCCCGTGATCGACGCCTGCATCGGTTCCGAGCAACCCGAGGCGGCATGGGTCGCCCGGCTCGACGCCCGGTACCCGGGTGAACCGAGCGTCGCTGCGACCGTGCTGTTGAATCTGGTGATGCTCACTCCGGGTCAAGCGCTCCGGCTGGATGCGGGCAACCTGCACGCGTATCTGCACGGTGCCGGGATCGAACTGATGGGGGCAAGCGACAACGTGGTTCGCGGTGGCTTGACGATCAAACCGGTCGACGTCGACGAACTGTTGCGCGTCGTCGACATGACACCACTCGACTCGCCAGTGCTCACGGGGGGCAACCGGTTCGAGCTGCCGGATGCAGGCGTCGCGCTGCTGGTGCTCGACAAGGGCGACGAACACGTCGCGGTCGGGCACGAACTCGCGGTCAGCACCGACGGGAACACTTGGTACTGCGCTCCAGGTGAACGGATCGCACCCGATCACGCGATCTACATCGTCACTCCGATCTGACCGTCGGACCCGGCCCGCTCAGCCTTCTCAGAGATCGAGTGCGTGGGCCATCATCGCGGTGCCATTCACCAACGCCGCAGCCTGCGCGTCCGTCAACGATGCATACGCCGGAGCGAGCAACTCGTCGGTGAGTTCCTCCGCTCGGTGCCAGTTGGCGCGATCGTCGTCGGTGACCTGTGGCACCTCGTCGTACCCGAACATCGCCACATCCCCTGGACGTTTGATCGCATGCGCGACCGGTGACGCGACACCACACGCGGTGAGCGCCAGCAGGTGCATACTCCCACGCATCTCACGGAGCACCATCGCCTGATGCATCGCCGCTGCCGCCGTGTCGTCGGGGACTGGCTCGGCCCGGACACCTGCGAACAGTGGCAGCGAGGCCCCCTCGACGGCACCGATCACCTGGGTTGCTGCTTCGACGAACCCGTCGAGACCGTCGATCTCGGCGAACTTGGCGCGCCCGAGCCGATGCCCGCACTCGAGGTACAAGCGGGCTGCATCTCGGGGCGCCATCCTCTCTTTGGCGCTGTTCCACACCTTGTCGATCAAGCCGACATGGAAGTAACCGAACGCGGCGTGGATGACGTCCGGCTCGACGTCGCCGAGGACCCCACCGCGACCGAGGAAGTAGAACCGGAAGCCGTCGAGACCCGCTTCTTTACCCGTCGCGACCGTGTCGGGGTGGAAGTAGAACGTCTGGCCGATGCGGCCGATCGGTTCGGTGGCTCGCATGATCTCCCGTGGTTGCATACCGACGATCTTCACACTCGGCTCGCGCCGATCACCAATCGTGCGTCGGCGCAGCCGACCGCTCAGCTCGAGATCGTCTTTCGGATCTCGACGATCTTTTCTGACGAGTGGTTGACATCGGCTCCCTGGGTGTCGAGCAGCGCTGACCGGTCCTTCGCGGCCTCTCGCTCGGCCAGGGCGGTGTCGGCCTTGGCGATCGCAGCTTCGGTGCCGTGTTCGTTGATGAACTCGGCCCACTCGACCAGGGCCTCGACCATCTCCGACTCGGGCACCACGGCGATGTTGCGACCCTTGACGAACAGGTGCCCGCGCTTGTTGCCGGCGGCGATGCCGATGTCGGCTTCGCGGGCCTCGCCCGGGCCGTTGACCACACAACCCATCACGGCCACCTGCAAGGGCAGTTGGCGCTCGCCGAACGCCGCCATCGCACGGGTGGCGACGTCGATCACGTCGACCTCGGCCCGACCACACGACGGGCAGGCGATCAGATCGACATTCTTGCGTTCGCGCAGACCCAGTGCTTCGAGCAACTGGCGCCCGGCGCGGGCCTCCTCGACCGGGTCGGCAGTGAGCGAATAGCGAATCGTGTCGCCGATCCCTTCCAGCAGCAGGGTGGCGATCCCCGCGGTTGCCTTGATCAGCCCTGCCGGCGGCGGCCCGGCTTCGGTGACGCCGAGATGCAGCGGCACGTCGGTGACCGCCGACAGTTGCCGGTACGCCTCGACCATCAACGGAACGCTGGACGCCTTCACCGAGATCTTCATCTGATCGAAATCGACCTCGTGGAAGTAGGCCATCTCCCGAATCGCGGACTCGACCATCGCCTCCGGGGTGGGACCGCCGTACTTGTCGTACAACGCGGGATCGAGCGAGCCGGCATTGACGCCGATGCGGATCGGAATCCCGCGGTCGCGAGCTTCGGAGGCGACGGCCTTGATGTGTTCGGGCTTGCGGATGTTGCCGGGGTTCAGCCTGAGGCCGTGCACCCCGGCCTCCATGGCCGCCAAGGCCATCTTGTACTGGTGATGGATGTCGGCGATGACCGGAATCGGTGAACGGGGAACGATCTGGGCGAGACCTTCAGCTGCCGCGGCCTCGTTGCACGTACAGCGAACGATGTCGCAGCCCGCCGCCGCCAGTGCATAGATCTGCTGCAGCGTGCCGTCGACATCGGCGGTCTTGGTGATCGTCATCGACTGCACCGTGACCGGGGCGCCACCTCCGACCGCGACATTGCCCACCATGATCTGACGGGTCTGCTTCCGATCGGTCTGCCACTCTGAGACGTCCATACACCACCGAAGCTACCGCGCAAATCAGCCCCCTGAGCGGCGATCGGATCGTTCGAGCGCGGGGCGCGATGAGCCTGAGTTGCCTCTTGGCAACGAACGGCGAGACGCAACGCCGCGATCGAGCGACCCGCACCTCCCCACACGCAGACCGAACGTTCCCGCCCAACCAACCCCACCAAGCAAGAACCGCGAATCAGCCCCCTGAGCGGCGATCGGGTCGTTCGAGCGCAAGGCGCGATGAGCCTGAGTTGCCTCTTGGCAACGAACGGCGAGACGCAACGCCGCGATCG
>JAHEDX010000006.1:0-29011 GCA_024641005.1 Acidimicrobiaceae bacterium | reverse complement strand
GCGACCCGGCGCCGCTCAGCCGACGGGGTTGGTGATGTCGAGGTAGAGCCCCGACATGAAGAGGAACAGCAAGACCGTCATCACCGCCATCGCGAACGGCATCATCTTCGCGACATCGGCGTAATAGCGCTGGCCGTTACGTTCGCGAAGCCGCTCGTACGTGGCGATCGCGGCGTGACCACCGTCGAGGGGCAGCAGCGGGAACATGTTGAACACGCCGATGAACACGTTCAGCACGGCGAGCAGGTACAGGATGCCGATGATGCCCTGGGACTCGCCGACGTCGTCGGACAGGCTCGTCACACCCACCAGCGTCGTCGGCCGGGTGGCGAGGTCGTCGTTGCTGCCCGTGAGGTGGGTCACGATGTTGACCGGGTTCAACACCTTCACGACACCCTTGGTCATCTCCCACGATGTCGGGATGATGTCGACGACAGCGTTGACCGCAGCCGCAGGTACGGAGTGTTCGATGGTGTCGTAGTAGGTCCCACTCGACACCCCGATGTACGGCTTGCCGAACAGCGGTGATGCCTGATCGGTGTTGGCTCCCAATGCGACCGGCACGGTGATGACCTCGCCGCCGCGCTGCACTTCGAACATCAAGGTGTCCTGCGGATCGTTCGACTGGACGATGCGTCCGAGATCACTCGACCCGGCGACCGGCTCGCCGTCGATCGACAACACGACGTCGCCGGGAGCGAGCCCAGCTGCGTACGCCGGGCCCGTCTGGTCGACGACGCCGATCTCCGCACCGGGCAACTCGACGGTCTCGCCGTCGACGACGTACACGGTGAACAGCAACAAGATCGCCAGCAGCATGTGCATGATCGATCCGGCAGAGATCACGAGCAGACGGCGCGGATAGCTCTTCGACCGATAGGTACGGTCCTCGTCCTGCGGCTCGACCTCGTCCATGTTGTTCATGCCGATGATTCGCACGAACGCCCCGAGCGGGAGGGCGCGAACACCGTATTCGGTCTCGCCACGCCGAAAGCTCCAGACCCGCGGGCCGAACCCGACGAAGAACTGGGTCGCCTTCATACCGGTCCATCGGGCGGTCGAAAAGTGACCGAGCTCGTGAAGGACGATGGCCACCAGTACACCCACCACGAACACCAACCACCAGATGCTGAACAGACCCAGCACGCCGATGAGGGCGACAATCGTCAGGACGCCGAGAGCACCGCGCCATCCGCCGACGAGCTCGTCGTCGGCCTTCTCGACGACCGACCCACCGGCCATGACCTCGCTGGTGAACCGGCCGGCGGGTCGCCGCGACGGCACCTCGGGTGGTGGGAGTTCCTGGGTGGTGCTCATGTGTTCATTCCGCCAATCGTCGTTCCAACACCGCTGTGGCCAGGCGTCGAGCCGTGGCGTCGGCGGTGATCACGTCTTCGACGGTACCTGGTATGGAGCCGTCATGCTCGTCGAGCACTGCAACGCAGACATCGGCAATCTGATTCCAATTGATGAGCCCGGCGAGGAACGCCTCGACGGCGATCTCGTTGGCGGCACTCAGCCAAGCCGGGGCCGAGCCTCCGGTTCGACCGGCCTCGTAGGCGAGGCCGAGACACCGGAACGTGTCGAGATCGGGTGGTTCGAAATCGAGCCGGGTCAGAGACGACCAGTCGATGCGGCCGAACGGCGTGGCGATCCGGTTCGGGTAGCCGAGCGCGTACCCGATCGGCAACCGCATGTCGGGCGTGCTCAGCTGAGCGATCGTGCTGCCGTCGGTGAACTCTGCCATCGAGTGCACGATCGACTGCGGGTGGACAACGACCTCGATCCGGTCGTACGGAACCCCGAAGAGTTCGTGGGCTTCGATCACCTCGAGCCCCTTGTTCATCAGCGTGCTCGAATCGATCGTGATCTTCGGCCCCATCGACCAGGTCGGATGTGCCAAGGCCTGCTCGACCGTCACTGTTGCCAGTTGATCGGCGCTACGCCCCCGGAACGGACCCCCACTTGCCGTCAGGACGATCCGGGCAACCTCGCGATGGGATGCATCACCGAACCCGATCGATGACCGCAGGCACTGATGGATGGCACAGTGTTCGCTGTCGACAGGCACCAGCTCGGCACCCGGCGTCTCCCGCAGGGGCTGGACCACGGGGCCCGCCGCGATCAGGCTCTCCTTGTTCGCGAGGCCGAGCCGCTTGCCGGCCTGGAGCGTGGCGACGGTGACCGACAGCCCGGCGAAACCGACGACGCCGTTGATCACGACATCAGCGGGCCCGATCAGGTCGGCTTGATCGCCGACGACCTCGACATCGGGCAATGCCGCAGCGACCAGCGGCCGGAGTGATTCGTCCGCCACGGCGACCACCCCCGGGCGGAACTCCCTCGCCTGTTCGATGAGCAGATCGACCGACGAGCCGACTCCCAGGGCTACGACGTCATAGCGATCGGCGCCCTCGGCGCGGATCACCTCGAGCGTCTGGGTGCCGATCGAACCGGTCGAGCCGGCGATCGCGACACGAGTGGGCGTCACCATCGGATGGTCCCCGTACGGCCGGACGGCCGGTCAGTTTGCCCAGGGCTCGAGCACCAGGGTGAGGTAGTACACACCTGGGAGCACGAAGAGGAACCCGTCGAAGCGATCGAGCACACCACCGTGCCCCTTGACGATCGCGCCGAAGTCCTTCACGTCGAGGTTGCGCTTGAACATGCTCTCCACGAGGTCGCCGGCGGGGGCCAGTACGGCAATGACGACAGCGAGTGCCAAGAGATGCCAGTTCGACTGCCAGGTATCGCTGCGATCGGTGAGACCGACGAACATCAGCGCACAGATCGTGAACAGCGCGCCGCCGATGAATCCTTCGACGGTCTTGTTGGGGCTGATCCACGTGCGCAAGGGAGTGTTGCCGATCGCCGAGCCGATGAACAACGCTCCGACATCGTTGGCGACCACGCCCAATGCCAACAGGAACAAGGTGTCGGTACCGCGGTGCTCGGCCAGCGCCTGGAGCGATTCGATCTGGCTGACGCTCTGGGTCGAGAACCGCAGGATCAACATCGCGAACGAACCGAGCAAGCCGATCCACACGATGCCGAGCGTGGTGATCGAAACATTCGGCATGGGCCCGGCCTCGACGCTGCGCGCCCCGATGAAGCTGGCGGCCGTGGCCATGAAACCGAACGTGATCACGAGCGGCAAGGTTCCGACACCCAGCCAGTAGGCCGCGAGCGGCCCGGCGACACAGGTGACGATGCCGGGCACGACTGCCGGGCGATACCCCTTCTCGGCCACCTTGTCGTAGAACTCGACCGCAGCCAGGCCGAGCACGATGACGACGACAGCAGCAGCAGCCCTGGCCTGGTACATGAGCGCAGCGATGAAGGCAGCCGCCAGCAACAGGCCGACTGCGATCGCGGTGGGCATGTCGCGTCCCGATCGCGTCTGAGGGGGAGCCGAAGCTCGCGTTCGACCCGGTGCTTGCGACGAGCCGCCACGCCGACGGCCGGTCTGTACGGGTGGCCGCCGCGGCATGCCCGAGGGATCGGTACCGATGGTGATCCGGCTCGGTTCACGAGTGACGGCCTCGGACTCGCCGGTGACCCGACGATGCTGTCCCGTCACCCTTTCGTGCTGATCGGTGACACGGCGGTGCTGGGCTGTTCGGCCGACGTCGGCAGGTGCCGCTTCGTCTGCAACCGGCTCGTCGTCCTTCCAGACCGGCGACTCGGACGAGAACGATGACCAGACATCGAGTTCCTCGTGATCGACATCGCCACCCGTGCCGGCGTTCGTCGCAGCAGCATCGAAACGGGGAACCTCGCCGGTGGGGGGTTCGGTCCAGTGCGGGAGCGAACCCGTGGTGCCCTCGCCGAAGCTCAGCCGGTCGTCAGCACCCGGAGCAGGATCGGGGATCTCCGGCATGTTCTGGGTCGGCTCGGCGTCGTCGAACAACGACCCGAACTCACTGAAATCGTCGTCGTCTCGGCGATCACGCCAGATGTCGTCACTCATCGATGTCGTCCCTTTCCCAGCATCCCCACTCGCGTCCGTTGCTCAGACCTCGAGCAACTCCTCTTCTTTGCGTGCCACGGCAGCGTCGATCCGTTCGACGTGATCGTGGGTGATCTTCTCGAGCTCTTTCTCGGCTCGCTCGAGGTCGTCGGCGGAGATTTCGCTGGCCTTCTCGGAAGCTTCCATGTGCTTGCGGGCGTCGCGCCGGATGTTGCGGACCGCAACGCGGCCCTCCTCGGCCATGTGCTTGACGACCTTGACGTACTCGCGTCGGCGGTCCTCGGTGAGCGGCGGAAAGTTGAGCCGAATCACGACACCGTCGTTGTTGGGCGACACACCGAGATCGCTGTCCCGAATCGCCCGCTCGATCGCCCCGAGCGAACCTCGGTCATGCGGTTTCACCAGCAGCACGCGCGCCTCGGGCACCTGGATCGTGGCCAACTGTTGGATCGGAACCTGGGCGCCGTAGTACTCGGCGGTCAGTCGCTCGACGAGCACCGGAGCAGCTCGCCCGGTACGAACGGTCGAGAATTGGCCTTGGACGTGTTCGACTGCCTTGTCCATCTTGTCCATGGCGTCGAGCAGTGTTTCTTCGGTCACGCCGACCAGCGTAACCAGCGATTCGGGCAGGCGGGGAGATACACCCGGGCCGATCGTCGTCAGTGGACGATCGTGCCGACCTGTCCGCCCGTGAGGATCGACCGCAGAGCACCCTGTGCCGACATGTCGAACACGACGATCGGGATGCCATGGTCACGGCAGAAGGCGATCGCCGTCGCGTCCATCACCTTGAGATCCTTGTTCATCACATCCATGTACGCGATCTCGTCGTACTTGACCGCGTCCGGATTGGTCCGCGGATCGGAGTCGTACACGCCGTCGACCCCCGAGTGCGTGCCCTTGAGCAGGACATTTGCCTCGATTTCCGCCGCTCGGAGTGCCGCCGCAGTGTCGGTGGTGAAGAACGGGTTGCCGGTGCCGGCAGCGAAGATGACCACACGGCCCTTCTCGAGGTGACGCATCGCCCGGCGCCTGATGTAGGGCTCGGCGATGCGGGGCATTTCGATCGCTGACTGCACTCGGGTGGGCTGTCCGTGACGCTCGAGCGCGTCCTGGAGGGCCAACGCGTTCATCACGGTGCCCAGCATGCCGATGTGGTCACTCTGGGTGGCGTCCATCCCCTCCATCGCGCCCGTGCGGCCACGCCAGAAGTTGCCACCCCCGACGACGACGGTGACGTCGACACCGAGATTCTGGCGGATGTCGATGATCTCGAGCGCCGTCTGATCGAGCGTGGGACCATCGAGGCCCCGGCCGGACGAACCGGCCAGGGCCTCACCAGATGGTTTGAAGACGATGCGCTTCCAGCGCGTGGACTGGCTGGAGGGCGTCGCGTCGGTCACGGCTGGCAGTTTGCCAGCCGGATGACGGACTCAGCCAATTTCTACTTGGCCGAATCGAATGATCTCGGCCGAGCCGATGAACTGCTTGACCGACTGCTTGTCGTCCTTGGCGTATGGCTGCTCGAGCAGGCAGACATCCTTGAAGAACCCGTTGAGACGACCTTCGACGATCTTGGGGACGGCCTGTTCGGGCTTGCCCTCGTTGAGCGTGATCGCCTCGAGTGTCTTGCGCTCGGCCTCGACCACGTCGGCCGGGACCTCGTCGCGAGTGAGGTACTTCGGTCGAGCGAACGCGATGTGGACTGCGACGTCGTGTGCCAGCTCGTCGTCGCCGCCGGCGACCTCGACGAGCACGCCGTTGACGCCGCGCCCGCCCTGGACATGCTCGTAGTGACCGATGACGTTGCCGTCGGCAGCCGCCATGTGCACGACCTCGCCGAGCTCGATCTTCTCCTTGAGCGTGATCCTCAACTCGTCGAGCTCGGCCGCCCGCTGGGCGACCGCATCGGCGCCACCGGCGATGACGAGGTCGACAAGGGCAGCTGCCTCGGCCTTGAACTGATCGGACCCGGCTACGAAGTCGGTCTCGCTCTTCAGCAACACGATCGCACCGACGGTTCCGTCGACCTTGATCGCCACGACGCCCTGGTTGTTGTCACGGTCGTCGCGCTTTGCGCTGGCGGCAAGGCCCTTCTCACGCAGGAGCTGCTTGGCGGCATCCATGTCGCCCGCGGTCTCCTCGAGTGCCTTCTTGCAGTCCATCATGCCTGCGCCGGTGCTGTCGCGCAGGGCCTTCACGTCTTGTGCGGTGAATGACATGGGGGTCGTCTTCCTTCAGCTCTCGGTCTTGTCGGCGTCGGCGTTCGCCTCAGCAGCAGGGGCTTCCTCAGCAGCAGGGGCCTCCTCAGCAGCAGGGGCTTCCTCAGCAGCGGGAGCTTCCTCAGCAGCAGGGGCCTCCTCAGCGGCAGGGGCTTCCTCAGCAGCGGGAGTTTCCTCAGCGGCAGGCTTCGACTTGCTGGCGGTGAGGCGCGCCTCACGCTCGGCCTGGGCGCGGGCTGCGGCGTTGCGGGCCTCGGCCTGTGCCTGGGCAAACGCTGCCTCTTCTTCGGGGCTGCGCTCGGGCTTGGGCTCGGCGACCTCGCCGGCAGCGGCGGCAACCTTCGGGCGACGAGAAGCGATGTAGCGGCCTTCCTCGACCGCCTCGGCGATCACCTGGACCAACAGGCCGTTGGCGCGGATGGCGTCGTCGTTGCCCGGGATCGGGAACTGCACGACATCGGGGTTGACGTTGGTGTCGACCACTGCCACGACCGGGATACCGAGCTTGTTGGCCTCGGTGACGGCGATGTGCTCTTTGTTCGTGTCGATCACGAACACGCAATCGGGGGCCTTCTTCATGTTGCGCAGACCACCGAGGTTGCGCTGCAGCTTGGTCAGCTCACGATCGAGCAGGAGCGCTTCCTTCTTGATCATCGCGTCGAACTCGCCGGACGTCTTCATGCGCTCGTACTCGAGCATCTTGCCGACCCGCTTCGAGATGGTCTCGAAGTTCGTGAGCATCCCACCGAGCCAACGCTCGTTCACGTAGGGCATGCCGACCTTCTCGGCGAAACTCTGAACAGGATCCTGCGCCTGCTTCTTGGTGCCGACGAACAACACGACGCCGCCGTTGGCGACCAGGTCGCGGACGAAGGTGTACGCCGTCTCGACGCGGGTCAGCGTCTGCTCGAGGTCGATGATGTAGATCCCGTTGCGCTCACCGAAGATGAAGCGCTTCATCTTCGGGTTCCACCGGCGGGTCTGATGTCCGAAATGGACTCCAGCTTCCAGCATTTGACGCATGCTGATGACGGCCATGACAAGCTCCTCTGTGCGGTTGACGTGCTCGCTCCCGGCGCCGAAGCGACCGCTACATGGGGCGAGCATGATGAATCGTTGACCGGCCCGACGGACGAAGGACCGGCTCAGGATTGTATCCGCATCGCGCCTATTTCGGACCGCGCTCCCACCGGGGGGCCGACAGACTTCGAGCGACAGGTCAGGACCGGATCCGGCCCCGGAGCAGGGCGATCCCCGTTCGCCGGGATCAGGCGGGGACGGTGAACCAGGCGGCCGATGAACGGCGTGGGATCGAGGTACTGATCGCCGCGTCGCAGCCCGAAATGGAATCGACCGGCCGTCGACCCGACCCGCATGCCGCGAATCACCAGCTGGCCGGCACGGAACCTGACCCCCGAGATGTTGCCGTAGGTGGCGCGAACACCGTCGGCATGCCGAACGACGAGATAGGTCGTACCTGCCACCGAGCCGACGAAGCTGACCCGACCGGAGGCGACCGCCTTCACGGCGACCCCGGTGCCCGTTCGATATTCGATCCCTCGATTGCCGCTGCACCATCGGCACCGCGGCGCGCGGTACGGGTCGGAGACGGGCGCGTCGACCGGAGCGGTCCAGCACGGGCCGACGGCAGCGATCACGTGGCGGGGTAGGGCCGACATGACGACGATGGTGACGATGGCGAGGCGCCACCTGTGGGCAGGACGCATCGAAGGCTCCTTCGGCGGGCGTACAACGCTCGGGGTGGGCCGTGAGGCGATCAGGCCCGCGTGGGCCAGGTGGTCGGCGGTGAATGCCGACGAGTCAGGACATGCCGGCAGCCGACATGCGCGAGCGCAGGTGCAGCACCGATTTGGTGTGAATCTGTGACACCCGGCTCTCGGTCACACCGAGCACTTGGCCGATCTCGGCAAGGGTGAGGCCCTCGTCGTAGTAGAGCGACAGCACGAGCTTTTCGCGCTCGGGCAGTTTGAGGATCTCGGCCTTCATGATGTCGCGAAGCTCGCGATCCTCGAGCGCTGCAACCGGGTGCTCCAACCCCGCCGAGTCGACCGACGCTGGTTCGTACCCGGCCGCCACGGCACGGTCGAGTGGGCCGATCGTCGTCGCGGCGATCGACGCCAGCCAGCGGGCGAGTTCTTCCTCGCCGATACGGAGCTGCGTAGCCAACTCTTGATCGCTCGGCGCACGTCCGAGTTCGTGTTCGAGGCGCGAGAGCGCACGCTCGACCTCGCGAGCACGGCTGCGTACCGACCGCGGCACCCAATCGAGCTGACGCAGACCGTCGTAGATCGCGCCACGGATGCGGGGTGCGGCAAAGGTCTCGAACTTGACCCCGCGCTCGGGATCGAACCGATCGATCGCATCGATCAGCCCGAAGACCCCGGAGCTGACGAGATCGCCGGGGTCGACGCTGTTGGGCAGGCCGGCACCGATACGCCCGGCGACGAACTTGACGAGCGGCGAATAGTGAACGATCAGGTGGTCGCGCGACGCAGCATTCTTGCGGTTCAACCAGCGCGTCCAATGCATCGCCAGGTCTGGATCTTCGGGAACGATGCTCATGCGCGTGGGTGACTTTGCTGGTAGGCAGAGCGCAACCGCTCTCTGCTGACGTGAGTGTAACGCTGCGTGGTCGCCACGTCGGAGTGACCGAGCAGCTCTTGCACGGCACGCAGGTCGGCACCCCCGTCGAGCAGGTGGGTCGCGAAGGTGTGGCGCAGCGCGTGTGGATGTGTCGGGGTCGGCGAACGCCGGTCGAGGATGCGGCGCACGTCGCGAGGTGTGAGCGGTTTGCCGCGTTCGTTCGCGAACACCACTGCACCGGCCTCGACCGGCACGACATCGTGCCGGATACCCAGCCAGGCGTGTAACGCGACGGCCGCAGGCTCTCCGAGCGGCACCCGCCGTTCTTTCGAGCCCTTGCCCCACACGATCAGGACACGATCGGCCAGTCGGACCTGGTCGAGCTGTAGCGTGCACAACTCGGAAACCCGTACCCCCGACCCGTACAGGATCTCGAGCACCGCGTCGTCGCGGTGACGGCGCCAGACCGGCTCGTCGGGCGGGGCGGGACCATCGAGCAACTGGTCGAGCTCGCGTCGGTCGAGCACCCGGGGAAGCCGGCCCGAGCCGGCACTGACGTGCAGCCCGATCGTCGGGTCGTCGAGCGTCAACCCTTCGGCGAGCGCCCACCGGTAGTACCGCCGAATCGCGGCTGCCTTGCGAGCGATACTGCGTCTGGCGAGTTCGCGAGTGGACAACGACGCGATATAGCGACGGACCAGCGTGCGTGTGACCCCGGCAGGCGAATCGACGTGTGAACGGGCCACCCATTCGGCGAACAAGCGCACGTCGGTTTCGTAGGCGGTCAAGGTGCGTTCGGACAACGACGTATGGGCGCGCTTGAAGTCGCCCAAGCGCCAGAGGTCGTCGTCCGCCATGGGGACCAAGGTATTCGCTCATCACCACTGCAGCCGGGACCCCGCCGGTTCGAACCAACCGCCGGCCTCGATCAGCCAGCCGTCTCGCTCGAGACGAGCCGCTGCGAGCGCCACCTCGGAGATCGCTGCACCGATCTCGGCGATCATCATGTCGAGCGTGCACGGCTGCCGCTCGCAGGCGGCGAGCACGAGCGTTTGGAGCGCGTCGGGCACCGGGCGGGGATCGAAGGGATGCTCACCCTGACGGCGGTGATCGAGGCCCAGCATCGTGAGCACGTCATCGACCGACGTGACCGGCGCAGCGCCGTCGACGAGCAGCTGATTGGTGCCTGCCGAGGCACGGCTTCGAGGCGAACCGGGGACCGCCATCACTTCGACACTGCGCTCGGCGGCTGCCCGGGCAGTGATCAGACTGCCGCCGCGTTCGCGGCTCTCGACGACCACCAACACCTCGCAGAGCGCTGCGAGTATGCGATTTCGCTGAGGAAACCGCCAGGCGTCGGGAGCGGTACCAGGTGGCCACTCGGAGATGAGGAGACCAACGGTCGCCACCCACTCCCAGAGTTCGGCGTTGAGTTTCGGGTAGTGGACGTCGGGCCCACTGCCCACCACCGCCACCGGACGCCCACCACCGCCACCGGAACGAACACCGCGATGAGCGGCCGCGTCGATACCCCGCGCCAGGCCGGACACCACGGCAACACCCTCGCCGGCGAGCTGAGCGCCGAGTTCGCCCGCCGTCGCCCGGCCGGCGGCGGTGGCATGGCGGGTGCCGATCACACCCACTCGACGACCACACAGCGCTTCGACATCACCGCGTACGAAGACGACTGCCGGCGCTTGTGGATCGACCGCGAGCTGCGCAGGGAAACGGGGATCGAAGCTGCCGAGCACGGTGACCCCACATCGCTCGCAGTCGTCCAAGGCCCGGTCGGCCGACGTCGCTGCCGCCTGCGCCCGCAGACGCTCGAGCAGTTCGGCGGGCGTGGCCCTCGTGAACATCGGGTGCAGCTCGGCCCCGGTGGCCAGAAGATCGAGCGCGTCACCCGGCTGGTGATGCGCCAACAGCAGCCGAAGACGCTGCGGCCCCATCGACGCCAGCCCAGCGAGCGCCGCAAGGGCACCGGCACTCACGTTGGGCTCCCTACGGCGCTGAGACCCACACGCGCCCGCATGCCCAGCGCGCCGGCTACCCGCACCTCGCTGATGGTTCCCTCGTACTCGCCGGCGAGATCGGCCAGCGTGCGAGCGACACGTCGAACCCGGTGATATCCGCGCCCGGTGAGTCGCCCGCGTTCGATCTCGGTTCGCACCAGCCGGGCAGCGGCGACATCGAGTGGCGCAAACTCGTTGAGCCCCTGTTCGTCGAGCGCCGCATTGAGCACACCACTGCGTTCGAGCGCGAACCGTCGGGCGGCCGCGACCCGGGCCGCGACCTCGGCGGTCGACTCTCCCGGCTCGCCATCGAGCAGCTCGGTCACGTCGGGCCGGTGCACCGAGACGCGAAGATCGAAGCGGTCGAGCAACGGCCCGGACAGGCGGCCGACATACCTGGATCGCGATCGCTCGTCGCAGTGGCAGTCGCTCGACGACCCGTTGCCGCCGCAGGGGCACGGATTGGTCGCTCCGACCAGCTGGAAGCGAGCGGGCATCGGGACCCGAAGTTGCTCGACCCGCCCCACCATGATCTGGCCCTCCTCGAGCGCTTCGCGCAGGCCGTCGAGCACCCTGGGAGCGAACTGACCCATCTCGTCGAGAAAAAGGATGCCGCCGTGGGCGAGGCTGATCTCGCCCGGTCGCAACTGGTGGGACCCACCACCCACCAGTGCGCCGACCGAGCTGGTGTGGTGGGGCGACCGGAACGGCGGCCGCGTGATGAGACCGCCGGCCGGGAGCGCGACGCCGGCAGCAGAGTGGACCATCGTCGCCTGCAACGCGACCTCACGACGGAGATCGGGCAACAGCCCCGGCATGCGGCGGGCCAGCATCGTCTTGCCCGAACCCGGCGGCCCGACGAACAACAGATGATGTCCACCGGCCGCGGCGACCTCGAGCGCGAGACGCGCCACCGATTGCCCCTTGACATCGGCCAGATCATGCAGCTCGGGCTCTACGAACGACGAGGACACCTGATCGAACTCGGGCCATGACCCGGCACCCGTGAGCGCCTCGACCAACTCGTCGAGCCGCTCGACCGGTCGCACCACCCCCCGCGCCGCCGCCCTTGCCTCGGCGACCGCTGCCGCGGGCACCACCCAGTCGTGGTCGGGGCGAACCCCGACCATCGGGGCCACTCCCGGGATCTTGCGGATCGAACCATCGAGTCCGAGTTCGCCGGCGAATGCAACCCCGCGAACCGCGTCGCCGGGGATCACCTCGAAGGCCACCAGTGCGGCGATCGCGATCGCCACGTCGAGCCCCGATCCGGCCTTGCGATAGTGCGGCGGTGCGAGATTGACGGTGATCTTCTTGTCGGGCCACTTGAACCCGCTCGATTGCACGGCTGAGCGCACGCGATCGCGCGCTTCTCGGCACGACTCGTCGGGCAGGCCGAGCATCGTGAAGCCCGGGAGACCGTGGCTGCTGACGTGGACCTCGACCGTGACGGGGTGGCCACGCGCCCCCAGGATCGTCGCTGCGGCAACGGTGGCAATCATCTCGACCTCCCAAGACGCGCCGGCATCACCGGCGACTCGATTGGGAGGGAGGGTTCGCCTGCCCCTCGACAGGCACCCGTCACCATATCGGTGGGGTGTCTCACTGCCGACCGGAGCCCGTATCGGCGGGCAGCGGATCAGCGGTGTTGCCACTCGGACGGTGCCGAGGCAGCGCCGCTCGGCCGTGGCACACTCGGGCCGTGCTCTCGCGCTCGGTCGCCGTCGTCGTCATCTCGCTGCTGCTCGTGCCCGCCTGCACGCGCAGCGACGAGGTGCGCAGCGATGCCGAACGATTCTGCGGCGAAGCGGTCGTCCAACGCGACAACATCGTGGCTCCGCCGCTCGGCAGCGAGGCCGAGCTCCAGGCAACGCTCGACTTCTACCGCTTGATGGGACAACTGGCTCCCGTGGCGATCGCCGACGACTGGAACGTCCTGGTCGTGAACCTCGAGACCGCGGCGTCGCTCGTGCCCGGCGACCCCGAATCCGAGCAACTGGTGGCGAAAACCGCCTACGCCAGCGAACCGTCTGCGTTCCGCGTCATGCGCTGGCTGCGCGCCAACTGCGGTCTCGACATCCCGATCACCACGATCGCGCCTCAGGGACAAGAACCTGCCCGCACGACCACCATCGCCCCGCCCGAGAGCACCACGCCGGGCGGCTGAGCCACCGACGCGGCCGGGGCAGGGCTGGTCAGATCGACGGCATCTCGCCGCGACGACGGATCACCGAATCGACGAGGCCGTACTCTTTGGCCTCGTCAGCGGTGAACCAGCGGTCACGCTCGGAATCGGCCTGCACCTGCTCGAGAGACTGGCCGGAGTGTTCGGCGATCATTTCGGCCATGCGTCGCTTGATGTAGCGCAACTGCTCGGCCTGAATGGCGATGTCGGACGCCTGGCCGCGTAGGCCGGCGAGCGGCTGGTGCATCATGATGCGGGCGTTGGGCAGCGTGTAGCGCTTGCCCGCTGCGCCGGCGGTGAGCAGGAACTGCCCCATCGACGCGGCGAGGCCGAGGCACACGGTGGCGACGTCGCAACCGACGAACTGCATGGTGTCGTAGATCGCCATACCGGCCGTGATCGATCCGCCGGGGCTGTTGATGTACAGCCAGATGTCGGCGTTGGGGTCCTCACCTTCGAGGTACAGCAACTGCGCACAGATCTGATTGGCGATGTCGTCGTTGACGTCGGATCCGAGCATGACGACCCGGTTCTTCAGCAGGCGGTTGAAGACGTCACTGCGAGGGTCGAAGCCCCCGTCGAGCGACATCGGCAAGTCGGTGCGATCCGTCATGCCGAAAGACTACCGGGCAAGGTTGCCGAAGCTCATCGACCCGGATCCGCCACGGATCGCCTCGAGCGGATCGCGAACATCATCGATGTAGCCGAGCGCGTAGGCGCCCGTTCGATAGCCGATCAAGCGGAGGAAGTCGTCGTCGAGCGTCTCGGCGATCTCGCGAGGAACCGAGAGGTACTGGTTCTCCTCCTGGCGCAACCACGCCACGTCGTAGGTGATGTTGAGACCCATGCGTGTCGTGTCGGATCGATTCGGTCCGCCTCCGTGGTACACCTTGCCGGTGTAGAGCAGGCACGAGCCCTGGGACATCTCGGCCGGCACCGTCTCGGTGATCGTGTGCCCGAAGTCGTCGGGGAGCGCCTGGCTGCCGGGCATCAGACGAGTCGCTCCGTTGGCTTCGGTGAACTCGGTCATCGCCCAGATCGTGTTGCACTGCACGTGATAGTCGGGCGGGAACGCGAAGAAGTCGAACGCCCACTGGTCGCGATGGATGGACTGCCCCGGCGAGTCGGGGCCGATCGAGATCATCTGTGTGAGGTGCAGCTGATAGCTCTGCGCCCGGTGCAGGAGCTTGCCCGTCACATCGAGGATCAGGGGGTGACGGATCAGCTCGTGGCTGCTCGGCGAACGTGCCACCAGCGCGCCGGTACGGCGCGTCGTACGGCCGGAGAAATCGTCGCTACCACCGGGTGTGGCAGCGACGAACGGCGCCATCTCGACATTGATGCGCCTGACCGTTTCGGCGTCGACCAGATCGTCGATGACCAGCGCACCGTCTCGTTCGAGCACGCGATGCACCTCGTCGGGCCGGGCCGAGCGAGGAAGGTGGACGAGGGTCATCGCGCTCAGCCCAGGTCGGCCGCCATCGCCACAGCGCTGTCGAGCGACAGGCCGATGCGGGCGAACAGCATGGGCAGGTCGACCCCCTCCGTGCTCTTCTGCCCGGCCTGATACCGAGCGTAGACGCCGTGCAGGATGCACGCGGTCTTGAACGAGTTGAACGATCGGTAGAACGCGAGCTGCGACAGATCTGCTCCGGTCGCGGCCGCGTAGCGCGCGGTGAGTTCGTCACGGCTGGGAAACCCGGCAAGCGCCGTCGGAGGGTCACTGCCGTACACGCCTGGGTCGCCGGGTTCGACCCAGGCGTTGAGCGAATAGGCGAAGTCGGCGAGCGGGTCGCCGAGCGTCGCGATCTCCCAGTCGAGCACGGCGGTCAGCTCGCCCGAACGGGCGAACAAGCTGTTGTGCGGTCCGTAATCGCCGTGGACCACTCTGCCGGGACCCTGGTCGGGGATGTGGCTCGACAGCAGTGCATGCAGTTCGTGCACCCTCGGCTCGTCGTGCCGGGCGTACTCGATCGAGGCATTCCACGAGCCGTACCAGGTCTTCAACTGGCGAGCGACGTACCCGTCGGGGCGACCGAGTTCGGCCAGGCCCACGTCGGCCGGGTCGATCGAGTGCAAGGCTGCCAACACGTCGACAAACTCGTCGCCGGCACGCCGCCTCGCGGATTCGTCGAGCCAGCCGGCCACCACCTCGCCGCTGTAGAGGGCCTCACCGTCGACCTTGCCCATGACGTAGAAGTGGGTCTCGCACACCGCTCGATCGTCACAGAATGCGATCGGTTCGGCGACGGGCACCGCCGTCGGCCACAACCCGTCGATGATGCGGTACTCGCGCCACATGTCGTGCGCCTTGGGCAGGAGTTCGCCTCGCGGTGGCCTCCTTATCACCAGCTCGCGGCCGGCCGAGTCGCGGAGCAGATAGGTCAGGTTCGAATGTCCACCGGGCAATCGCTCCCACACGATCGGCGGTGTGATCTCGGCGACGCCGACGAGCCAGGCCTCGATGGTGGGCACGTCGAACCCGACGACGGTGGATCCTTCCATGAGGTCAGCGTGCCACGCCGGACATGACGACGGCGACACGGTGGCCACTGTGGATTCGAGAACGCTCGGACAGTACGCCGGCCAGGCCGGCCGAGCCGGTGGGGCTCACGCGGTAGCCGGCAGCGGTCGCCATCTCGTGGGCCCGGACGATGTCGGTCTCGGGCGCCACGATGGGGGCGCCACCGCTCTCGACCATCACCCGAACGTCCGCGATCCAGTCGTAGGTCTCGTCGTCGAGGATCCCGTCGGCGACCGAACGAGGGTCGTTCCACGGGCGCATCACCTGCGACCAGTAGCGCTCGGGTCGGTCGATGGCGACGACACGCTCCCATGCGTCTGCCAGGGGGGCACATCCCTCCGCCTGCACGGTGTCGAGCCGAACCTCACGCCCGAGGCCCGCGCCGACGCACGCAGCGAATGCTCCCCCACCCACCTGGATGACGGCCCTGTCGAGTTCGATCCCTGCGCCCGCCGCCTGGTCGGCCATCTCCCAACCGATCGTCCTGCCGCCGTCGAGGCACAATCCGTTCTCGGGTCCTTGCACGGTGAACGGGATCGCACCAGCGGATCGCGCCTCGCGGAACCGCAGCATCGCAGGATCCCCTGCGGGGTCGTCGGGACGTCGGGCACAGCGATGGATCCGTGCTCCGAGCTGGTCGAGGCGCTCGCCGACGGCATCGTCCATCCAGGTCGGCACGTAGACGTCGAGCGGCCAGCCGGCCTGCGCCGCCAGGGTCGCCGCGGCGAGCGCAGCATTCCCGCACGACGCGATCGCCAACGGGGGGCGATCCGAGAGCATGCCGATGGTCTCGGCCGCCCTGAGATGCAGCAGGATCCCGACCAGATGTCGGGCTTTGTGCGAGCCGGCGACATTGCCGGTCTCGTCCTTCACCCACAGGTCGAGGTCGAGTTCGGCCGACAGGGCCGCCGACCGTTCGAACGGCGTGATCCCGAACTCGGAGGCGACCTCGCGTGTGAGCGCTTCGCACGCCGCTGACGTCATCCCGTTCGCGCGGGCGAACGCCCACCAGGCGAGCCGGGGCCCATAACGCACGAACGGATTCGGATCGTCGAGGAGCGAAGGCCGATCGAGGCCCTCGACGAGGTGCAGTACGTGATACGGGTCGTCCTCGGTTGCGTTGGGGCAACGCCAGGGGAACGGTACGGCGATGTCGACCGTGGTGCCGCACACCGCACACCGCATGCCGGCGATCATGGGCGCGACGGTTGGTTCATGCGCCCGCCACACGCCGGTTGAAGTCGGTGATCATGTCGTCCCATACGCCCACGAACGGGCGCAATCCGCGCCAGAACGCCTGGTCTCGGCGCTCCTCGAACAAGGGGAACGGCGTGCCCTGCTGCTCGACCCAGGTGTAGTAGCCCAGCTGGAAGACCCGGCGCCGGTCGGCCTCGGTCATGTCGATCATGTGCTCGGTGGTGACGTGGCCGAGGTGCTGGCCGAAGGCTTCCGCCGCGTCGGTGTGGCTGTACTCGCCCCGGTATCGATTGCCGATGGTCTTGGCGCGTTCGCTCGGGTAGAGGTCACCGCCGTCGGTGGCGACCGTGACGATCGCGTCGTCCGCACCGAGGTCGAGCAGCTTCGCCGTCTTGATCGCTGCCAGCATGTTGCAGATCGACGAAAAGCCGAAATGCGGGAGGTCCCCCAGCAGGGCGTCGTCGATTCCCTTCGAGCGCGACAGGTACTCGCGACCCTCGGTCGTGTTGAACAACACGTCCAACTCGTCGGTCGCGACATCGCTGATCGCGCAGACCACATCGGTGTTCATGACGTTGTGGATGATCGGGATGTGTTTGTCGCCGATGCCCTGGATGTTGTGCTCGCCATATCCGTTCTCGAGCATCGTGGGGCATTCGAGCGCTTCGACGGCCACGATCTTGGTGCCGTACTCGTCCTTGAGACGATCGCCGGCTGCGATCGTGCCGGCAGAACCCGTCGCGGACGTGAAGGCGGCCAGCCGGAGGTCGCGCCCCGACGCCGAGCGGACGCTCTCGAACACGTGGCCCAGCGCCCGGCCGGTCACGCGGTAGTGGCCGAGGTGGTTGCCGAACTCGCTGAACTGGTTGAGGATGAAGTTGCCGGGGTCCTTGGCGAGTTCGTTGCAGGCGTCGTAGATCTCCTTCACGTTCGATTCGGTGCCGTGGGTGCGGATGACGTCGTCGTCGGGGTTCTCGCACCAGCGGTTCAACCAGTCGAACCGTTCCTGACTCATGCCTTCGGGCAGGATCGCCACGCCGCGACTGGCCATGATCCGGCTGATCGCGATGCCGCCCCGGGCGTAGTTGCCGGTGGACGGCCAGATCGCCCGATGGCGGGTGGGGTCGAACTGACCCGTCACGACCCGAGGTGCCAGGCACGAATAGGCGGCCAGCACCTTGTGGGCGGTGATCATCGGGAACCGGTCGCCGAACACCACGATGATCGGGCTCTCGACACCGGTCAACTCCGGGGGCAGCACCACATGATCGGGTACGTCCACCCTGCGACCTGCGAGGTCGTTGTACCAGTGGACCCGCCACAGGTTGCGGGCGTCCTGCCCCTGCGGGTCGGCATCACCCACGTGTGACGCGTGGTCGAACGACGAGGGATCGGCAAGTTGGGCGAAGGTCGGCAGTGTGATGCCGCGCTCTCGGAAGCGGGCGACCGAGTTCGCGAGGGCCGACTCGTCGACGATCCGGTCCGCGAGACCGAACTGATTCTCGAGGGCTGCGCGATGGGTACTGAGCGATGAAGCGGAATCCGTCACGATTGACAGCTTGTCAAAAAAAGCGACCGGGTGCCGTTTCCACTGGCTGATCAGCCGAAGAAGCCCTCTGGTTCCAGGTTGCTCGGACCGACGTTGGCGTCGAGCCAGGCGTTCATGTTGCCTGCCTCCTCCCAGGCTGCCCTGATCCGCGATGCCGCCGTCGCGGTGTGTATCCATTTCGGCGCGCCGAAATCCTTCGACGCCATCAGGCCCTTACGTCGGATCAGTTCGATACGGGGATGATCTTTCGGGTACCCGCGGGGCGCGGTCTTCAATTCGTCGATCGCTCCGATCGAATAGCCCCTCGTCGCGAGTTCGGCCACGATCGAGGCGATCTCGGCGCCCGTGTGGTCGGTGTCGACGGCGGAGCGGAATCGTTCGAGCTGATCCTTGGCCATCGAGTAGTAGCCGGTGCCGCACATCAGCCCCTTCGACGAGATGTGGAAGTAGTGGCCCGCGCCGCCCTCCGATTCGCCGTACGCCCCTTGATGGACCTTGTACGGCGGCTTGTTCTTCGAGAACCGCAGGTCGTTGTGTGGGCGGAACATGTGGAACGGTCCGAACTCGGCGAGTTCGTCGCACAGTTCCTGTGCAGGGGTCTTGACCACCTGCTTGAACGTGTTCTTGTTGGCCTCCCAGAAGGCCTTGGAGTTGTCGGCTTCGAGCCGTTCGTAGAAGTCGATCGCCGCCGCTGGAATCCCCGTGAACGCCATGGCGGCAACGCTAGTCATCAGCACGATGTCCGCGGCCACGAGCGCGTGTAGCGCCCGGCGTGAGCAACGCAACTACCCTCCCGTCACATGGGAGAACTGTTTCTCGGTGGCATCGTCGACCCGTCGACACACGAGCGAACGGGTGGCGATGTCCGCATCGACACCGACAAATTCACGACCCACGGGGTGATCGTCGGCATGACGGGCTCGGGCAAGACCGGGCTCGGTGTGGTGCTGATCGAAGAGGTGCTCTCGGCGGGCTTGCCGACGCTGCTCATCGATCCGAAAGGCGACCTCACCAACCTGTGCCTCACGTTCCCGAGCCTGCAGCCCGGAGACTTCCGTCCGTGGATCGACGACGCTCAGGCCAAAGCCGCCGGCGCCACCCCTGACGAGTTCGCCCGACAACAGAGCGAATTGTGGACGAAGGGTCTGCTCGGTTGGGGCCTGACGGCGCAGAACATCACCGATCTCCGCAAGGCGACCGACTTCACGATCTACACGCCCGGATCACGGAGCGGTGTACCCGTCAACATCGTCGGGTCACTCCAGGCGCCCGACGACATGAGCGACGCAGAGATCGTCGGCGACGAGATCGAGGGATATGTCTCTGGCCTGCTCGGCCTCGTCGGCGTCGACGCCGACCCATTGTCGAGCCGGGAGCACATCTTGCTGTCGAACCTGATCCATCATTCGTGGACCGCGGGCAAAGCGCTCGACCTCGCGACGCTGGTGGGGCTGGTCGGCAACCCGCCGATTCGCAAACTGGGCGTCTTCGAACTCGACCAGTTCTTCCCACCGAACGATCGCATGGCGCTCGCCATGAAGCTCAACGGGTTGCTGGCGTCTCCGTCGTTCGGGGCATGGGCCGAGGGCCCTGCGCTCGACATCCAATCCATGCTCTACACGGCCGACGGCAGGCCACGCTGCGCGATCATCACGACAGCCCATCTCTCCGACGATGAACGACAGTTCGTCACCTCACTGGTGCTCACGCGGCTCGTCACCTGGATGCGGCGTCAGTCAGGCACGACCGACCTGAGGGCGATGCTCTACATGGACGAGGTGGCCGGTTACCTGCCGCCCACCGCGAACCCGCCCACCAAGAAGCCGATCATGACGCTCATGAAACAGGCGCGCGCGTTCGGTGTCGGTGTCGTGTTGTCGACACAGAACCCCGTCGACATCGATTACAAGGCGCTCTCCAACGCCGGCACGTGGATGATCGGCCGGCTGCAGACCGACCGCGACAAGCAACGTCTGCTCGATGGCTTGGCGACGGCGAGCGGCGGCGTCGACGTCGCTGCGGTCGACGACGTCATCTCGGGTCTCGGCAAGCGCGAGTTCGTCCTTCGGCGAGCGGGCGCCGACACCACGGAGGTCTTCACCACCCGCTGGGCCATGAGCTACCTACGCGGCCCGATGACACGCGATCAGATCAGCACGTTGATGTCGGACTCCATCCCGGTGCAGACGACCCCGCCCGATGCGAGCGCCCCCACACCGACAGACGATCTCGCCGGCGACGAGACCACCGTGATGCCCGAGGTCGTCGGGGGTATCCCCGTTCGATGGGTCGACGTGGCCGCACCGTGGTTGGCGGACGCCGGCGGCGATTCGCGAGGGGCGCGCCTGCAGGCCGCGATCGTCGCGCGGGTGCAGCTGCGTTACGACGAGACCAAGGCCGATCTGGTCCACGACGAGCAGTACGAGTGCGTCATCTCACCGATCACCGACACTGTCGACGTCGCCGGGGCGATCGCCGTCGACTACGACGACCGAGACCTGCGCAGCGAGGCGCCGGCGAGCGCTGTCTATGTGATGAGCGGTGCCCAGCTCACGAAGAAGACGCTGTTCTCGGGTGTCGAACGCGACCTGCAAGATCATCTGGTCCGCAGCCGCACGATCGACATTCCTGTCAACGACGGGCTCAAGCTCTACGGGCGACCCGGCGAATCACTCGACGCATTCCAGATCCGCTGTGCCGAGGCGGCCGACGCCGGGGCGGATGCCGAGATTGCACAGCTGCGCGACAAGTACGCAGCCAAGGTCAGGCGGGCAAGCGACCAGATCCAGGCCGCCGAAGACCGTGTCGACGTGCTCGAGGAACAGGCGAGCAGCAGACGAAACTCCGAGTTGTTGTCGACGGCGGGCTCGATTCTCGGCGGCCTGCTCGGCGGGAGCCGCTCACGAGGTGGCCTGCTCGGATCGCTCGGCACCGCGGCGGGACGTCGCGGCACCACCAGGGCGAGCGAGGAACGGCTCGACGCCGCCGAGAACAAGGTGACCCGCCTCCAGGCCGCACTCCGCGACCTCGAAACCGAACTCGAACGAGAGGTCACCGAGATCGATGGTCGATGGATGGCACAGGCCAAACAGATCGACACGATGCATGTCCCGCTGGAGAAGACCGATGTGAAAGTCACACAACTCGTGCTCGCCTGGCTACCAGTAGCCTGAAGAAACCGCTGCGGGCGTGGCGGAACTGGCAGACGCGCAAGGTTTAGGTCCTTGTTCTTCGGAGTGAGGGTTCGAGTCCCTCCGCCCGCACCATTCGCACCGACGCCCGCGTACCGGAAGATGTGCACGGTCGGCTGCGCCCGGCGCGACCCTTGACGAAATCTTGAATCGGGCACGACCCTCGTCACGACGATGCACGTATACGTCGTTATCGAACGAGTCAGGCCGTATGCCCAACAACCTCCGCCCCCATTCGAGCTTGCGTCTCACCGTCTTCGCGGTGGTGATCGCTCTGCTCGGCGCGGCCATGACGTGGTTCCTCGTCTGGACCGAGTTGAACAGCGGTCTGTCGGAGGTCAACTGGCCGGTGTTCGTCGTGATCGCCGGTTTCATGCTGGTCTGCGAGCGTGTTCCGGCGACCTGGATCAAGTTCGGGCCGGCCGGCACCGTGACGCCGCTGTGGATGTTCTCGTTCGCCCTGATGTTGCTCGGTTCGCCATCGGCGGCCATCGGCGCGGCGCTGATCGGAGCGACCCTCCACGCGATCGGAAACACCGCCAGCAGCACGGCCATCGTCATCCACGTCGGGGGGGTCGCATGCTCGCTGGCCAGTGGCGCCGTGATCCTCACGACGCTCCAGGTGCACGGCTCGATCACCGGGTTCGAGGTCGTCCCCTGGGAATGGGGCGTCGCGATCGTCGTTGCGGGCAGCGCGATCCTCATACTCAACTCGCTCCTGGCAGCGATCGAGCTGTCGATTCGACGACGCATCTCGTTCGTGGGCCTGCTGCGCCGCGGCGTGGGCGCCCGCTTCACCGCGGAAGGGGCGCTGCTGTCGCTGGCCCCACTCTGGGTCATCGGGATCGATTTCAGCCTCGTGCTGATCCCGTTGCTCGGCATCACGACGCTGCTGGTCTTCGGCTCGGCCAGACAGGCACTCGAGCGATCGATCGAGGCCGATCACGATCCGCTCACCGGATTGTTCAACCGGCGAACCTTTCTGGAGAGCGTCGACGACGCGTTGCTCAATCCGCGCAACGCGACCACACCCACCCTGCTGGTCATGGACCTCAACGGGTTCAAAGACATCAATGACCAGCTCGGGCATCAGGTCGGCGACAGCCTGCTGATCGCATTCGCCGAACGGCTCGAACGGGAGGTCCCTCCCGATGCCGTCGCCTGTCGGTTGGGCGGCGACGAGTTCGCTGTGCTGCTGATCGAACGCCACGTCGAAGGCATCGTCGAGACCGTGGTTCGACACCTCCACCAACGCCTCACCGCTCCCCTCCGGGTCGAGGGTTTCCCGGTGTCGGTCGGCGTCAGTATCGGGCTCGCGACGGCGCCCGACGACGGCCGAACGACGTCAGACCTACTGCATTCGGCCGACGTGGCGATGTACCGATCGAAACGAACCGGCGCAACGATCTCCCAGTACCAACAGTGTGTACAGACCCCGCAGCGAGGGCGGCTCAACCTGCTGGGCGATCTGGGCGAGGCGCTCCGCCACCATCAACTCCACATCAACTTCCAGCCTCAGCTCCGGATCGCCGACGGCACGGTCGACACCGTCGAGGCGCTGATCCGCTGGACGCATCCCGAGCACGGAGCGGTGCCGCCGAGCGAGTTCATCGGGTTGGCCGAGCAGACCGATCTGATCGGCCCGCTCACCGACCGCGTGCTGCGGTTGGCGACCCAGATGCTCGCCGTCCTCCCCGCCAACGACTTCCGGTTGGCGGTCAACGTGTCCGCTCGCAGCCTGCAGGATCGTCACTTCGGCAGGGACGTGCTCGACATCCTCGCCGAGTCCGACTTCCCGCCGGATCGCCTCGAGCTCGAGATCACCGAACGAGCGCTCGTGACCAATCCCGAGCGCAGCATCTACACGATCGACAGTCTGCGCGACGTCGGCGTGCGCATCGCGATCGACGACTTCGGTGTCGGATATTCGTCGTATCAGACCTTGCGACTGTTGAAGGTCGACCGCGTCAAGATCGATCGGGATTTCGTGAAGGAACTGCTCACACAGCCTCGGGACCGCCTGATCGTTGCGTCGCTGATCCAGCTCGCGCACGAACTCGAACTCGACGTCGTCGCCGAGGGCATCGAAAGCGCACACGTATGGAACGAGCTCGCCGAACTCGGGTGTGACGTCGGCCAAGGTTTTGGCATCGCCGTGCCCATGGGTTATCCCGAATTGCGGCTCTGGCTCACGCGATGGGATCGCGTGATCGAACGTACATCGGACGCCGAGGTGCTCGTCGGCCGACGACGAAACGCACCACACCTGGCCGCAGAGCACCTGTTGGCCGGTCAGCTGCTGCGACATCCCGCCTGACCCCGATCTCGTCGCCCCGACGTGCCACGCTGACCTGGTGCACGTCAACGACCTCCCGACGCCCGCTCTGATCATCGACGCCGACGTGTTCGGCCGCAACCTGGCCATCATGGCCGAACACCATCCTGGCGAGCGCCTGCGCCCCCACGTCAAGGCACACAAGTGCACCGCGCTGGCAGCGGCGCAGCAGGCGATCGGGCATCACACCTTCACGTGTGCCACCCCGTTGGAGGTCATCGGGATGGCACATGCGGGCGTCGGCACCGACCTGCTGCTCGCCAACGAGACCGTTTCAGCCGAGCGACTGCGGGCAATGGCAGCCCTGGATGTTCCCGTGACCGTCGCCGTCGATTCGGAGGCGACGATCGTCGCAGCTCGCGACGCAGGCATCGCCTCGTGCCTGATCGACGTCAACGTCGGCCTGCCCCGCTGTGGCATCGCTCCCGACGGGGCCGGGCAGCTCGCCGACCGCGCCCGCAGCGCCGGCCTGAGCGTGCGGGGCGTCATGGGCTACGAAGGCCACCTGATGATGGTCGCCGACCGGGCCGAACGCCTCGCCTCCGTCGAACGGTCGATGCAGCTCCTGCTCCAGGCCCACCGTGACGTCGGCGGCGACATCGTGTCGGCGGGTGGGACCGGCACGTTCGATCTGCACGACGCGACCGGCATCACCGAGTTGCAGGCCGGCAGCTACGCGCTGATGGACTCGCACTACGGCCGGCAAGGCCTGCCGTTCGACCAGGCGTTGTACGTCATCGGAACGGTGATCTCGGTCAGCGCCGAGTGGGCCGTCGCCGACGTCGGGCTCAAGGCCCTGGGCATGGACCACGGCAATCCGACGGTGATCGACGCAACGGTGTGGTTCTGCTCGGACGAGCACATCACCTATCAGCCGGCCGGCGGGGCCACGGTCGGCGACCGAGTTCGAGTCGTCCCCGCCCATGTCGATCCCACGATGGCGATGCACGAAGCAGCCTGGATCGTCTGCGACGACGAGGTCGTCGATCGTTGGGCGATCGACCTGCGCGGCTGGTGACCGCGAGTTCAGCCCTGCGCCGACAACGCTGCCAACAGGTTCGAGAAGGCACGACCGCGATGTGAGATGGCGTGCTTCTCGGCGTCGGTCATCTCCGCGAACGAGCGCCCATCACCATCGTCGGGCACGAACACGGCGTCGTACCCGAAGCCCCGTCCGCCGCGCTCGGCCTCGGTGATCGTGCCGGAGCAGACCCCGTCGACCGCGAGCTCGCGACCGTCGGGCCAACGCACGAGCACACAGGTACGGAACAACGCTCGTCGATCGGGATGACCGGCCAACTCGCGCAACAACTTGTCTCGGTTGTCGGCGTAGCTGCAGCCCTCACCGGCCCAGCGGGCCGAGAACACTCCGGGCGCCCCGTCGAGCGCGAGCACCTCGAGTCCGGTGTCGTCGGCGACTGCGGGCAACCCCGTCGCGTCACAGATCGCTGCAGCCTTGAGCCGGGCGTTCCCTTCGAGGGTGTCGGCATCCTCGATCACGTCGGGGACCTCCGCCGGCCGCGGCAGCAGATCGACCACATCCCGGAGGATGAACTCGATCTCGGCAACCTTGTCGGGGTTGGCCGACGCGCAGACGATGCGAGGCAACGCGCTCATCGCCGGGGCGGAGGCGTGGCGACGAGGGAGCGTTGGAGCGCAGTGATCTCGCCGAGACCGTGCTCGGCGAGCACCAACAGCGAATCGAGCTCGCCGCGCGTGAAGGCCATGCCCTCGGCGGTGCCCTGCACCTCGACGAAGCGAGAATCGCCGCCGGCCGAGGGAGTCAGCATGACCACGTTCATGTCGACCTCGGCGCGGCTGTCTTCGACATAGGGGAGATCGAGCACCGGCGTGCCGTCGACGATGCCGACACTGATCGCCGAACAGAACGAGTGCAGCGGGTGGGCCGAGATGCCCCCACGCTGCATGACCCGCGTGAGCGCATCGTGGAGCGCCACGAAGCCGCCGCAGATGCTGGCGGTGCGCGTGCCGCCGTCGGCCTGCAGGACATCGCAGTCGACGACCACCTGGCGTTCGCCGAGCACTGTCATGTCACATGCGGCGCGCAACGATCGGCCGATCAGGCGTTGGATCTCGACGGTGCGGCCACTCTGCTTGCCCTTCGCCGCCTCGCGGCCGACACGTTCGGGCGACGAGCCGGGCAGCATCGAGTACTCGGCGGTGACCCACCCCTTGCCGTTGCCGCGCATCCAGCGCGGCACGTCCTCGTCGATCGACGCGGTGCACAACACCCGCGTCTTGCCGAAGCTGACGAGGCACGAGCCATCGGCCATCTCGGTGAAGTCTCGTTCGAAGGTGATGGGGCGGAGTTCGTCGACATCGCGGCCGTCGGGTCGGGTCATGGCCACACCCTAGAGCGGGAATCGACCGGTCAGGCCCCCTGCAACGGCCAGCGCTCGGTGTGCGCCAACTCTGGCCCGAGCAGGCGTCCGCCGAGCTCGCGGAACAGGTCGATGTCACCGCTCGACAGGAAACGATGGGTGCCCACGCCGCCCGAGCGCAGCAGACCGAGCTCGGTCAGGCGGTCGCGTGCGGCGAACGCGGTCTCGTCGGCCGAACTGACCAATGTGACCGCGGGCCCCAGCACGTCACTGATGGTGCGGGCCAGGAAGGGGTAGTGGGTGCACCCGAGCAGCAGGGCGTCGATGTTGGCCTCGCGGATCGGCGCCAGGAGTCGTTCGGCGAGCACCGTCACCTCGTCGCCGACGGTCTGGCCGCGTTCGACGAACTCGACGAACCCGGGGCAGGCGGCCGACACCAGGTGGACCGGCGCGCCCGATCGGGCGATCGCGTGCACGTAGGCGCCCGACGACACGGTGCCGACGGTGCCGATCACCCCGACCCGGCCCGACGTGGTCGCCGTGACCAGAGCGCGAGCGCCCGGCTCGACGACGTCGATGATCGGCACGGGCAACTCGGCGCGAATCTCGTCGAGCCCGGCGGCCGTTGCGGTGTTGCAGGCGACGACGATCGCCTTGACGTCGAAATCGTCGACGAGTGACCGCGCCAACTCGTGGGAGTAGGTCTGCACCTCCGCGAGCGGCTTCGAGCCGTAGGGATAGCGGCCCGTGTCACCGATGTAGACGAGATCCTCCGAAGGAATCAGGTCCATCAGGGCGCGGGCGACAGTCAGCCCGCCGAAACCGGAGTCGAACATCCCGATGGGTCGTCGCATCGGTCGCCAGGCTACGAGATGCGACATGCGTCACGGGGCCCTACCGGCACGTTCCAGTGCCCGCCGTGGCAAGCTCATCGCATGGACGCGTCCGCGGACAACGAACGGTGGACCTCCACGGTGGTGCTCGGAGACGGCAACACAGCCGTGATCAGACCGATCACCGCCGCGGATGCGGCCGCGCTGGGCGAATTCCATGTTCGGCAGTCACCCGACAGCCGGTATCTGCGGTTCTTCTCGCCCAAACCGACCCTCTCCGACGACGAACTCGAGCGGTTCACCACGATCGACTTCGTCGACCGCGTCGCCTTCGTCGTCGAGCAACACGGTGAGTTCATCGCCTGGGCGAGCTACGAACGGTGGAAGAACCGCGAAGACGCCGAGGTGGCATTCATGGTCGACGACGACCATTCCGGCAAGGGCATCGCCACCCTGCTGCTGGAGCACCTCGCCGCGGTCGCGCGCCACAACAGGATCACACGGTTCACCGCCCAGACGCTCGGCAACAACCGCGGCATGCTGGCGGTGTTCGCCAAGGCAGGTTGGCCCGTTCACCGGCGGTTCGAATCGGGTGTGATCGACGTCGATTTCAACCTCGACGACACCTCTGAGTTCATCGACTCGGTCGAACGGCGCGAGCAGCGCGCAGATTCGCGAGCCGTGGCACGTCTGCTGTTGCCCTCGTCGATCGCGGTGATCGGGGCGTCCAACGAGCCGGGCTCGATCGGCAACATCTTGTGGACCAACGCCACCACACACGCTCGCTGCCCGGTCTACGCGGTCAACCCCAACAGCACCATCTCGTCGACCAACTCGTTCGCGTCGATCGTCGACATCCCCGACGAGGTCGGGCTCGCCGTCATCGCCGTCCCCGCGGCTGCGCTCGGCTCGGTGATCGACGACTGCATCGCCAAGCGAGTTCGGGGCGCGGTCATCGTGACGTCGGTCGACCACACCGACGTCGACGCCGCCACCCTGGTGGCACAGGCGCGTCGCAACGGGTTGCGAATCATCGGCCCGGCCAGCATGGGGGTCGCCTCGCCTCGCCCCGACGTGATGTTGCAGGCGGCGCTCGTCGAGGTGACGCTGCCGCCGGGCAATGTCGCTGTCTCGATGCAGTCCGGCACGTTGGGCAGCTCGCTGCTCCGGCTGGCCGAGCACCTCCGCCTCGGGTTGTCGTGGTTCGTGTCGCTCGGCGACAAGTGCGACCTGTCTGCCAACGACCTGTTGCAGTTCTGGGAGGACGACGATGCGACGCGTGTCATCGCGATCTACACCGAGTCGCTGGGCAACCCACGCAAGTTCGCTCGCATCGCCCGGCGCGTGTCGACCCGCAAGCCGATCGTCGCGGTTCGCACCGGCGCGGCGTTGGTCGGTGTCGCCAACGATGCCCTCTACCAGCAGACCGGCATGATCGAGGTACCCACCGTGGCCGCCCTGCTCGACACCGTCAGGGTGTTCGCGACCCAGCCGCTGATGGCCGGCAACAGGGTCGCAGTACTGAGCAATGCACGCAGCCCCGAGGTGCTCGCGACCGCCACGCTGGCAGCGGCCGGCCTCGACGTCGTGTCTGCTCCAATCGCTCTCGACTGGCGCAGCGATGCCACGGCCTACGGCACCGCGATGACAGCAGCACTCGACGACGACGGCATCGATGCGGTCTTCGTCGTGCACGCTCCCCCGGTCGCCGGCGCGATCGGGCAACCGATCGAGGCGATCGAGACGGCGGTTGCCGACACCGGTAAGCCGGTCGTCGCGGTCATGCTCGGCTCGGGGGACGGACCGCTGCGGCCAGGCTCGACCGTGCCCAGTTTCGCGTTCCCCGAGCAGGCGGCTGCCGCGCTCGGTCGTCTCGCGGCCTACTCACGGTGGTCGCGAACGGCCGAGTCCGATCACGACGACCAGGTTCCCGCCCAGATCGACCGAGTTCGCGCCAACGCGATCATCGCCGACCATGTCACCGCCGGGACGATGCCCCCTGGGCAACTGGGCGAACTGCTCGCCTCCTACGGGGTGATCATGCCGA
>JAHEDX010000098.1 GCA_024641005.1 Acidimicrobiaceae bacterium | reverse complement strand
GGCGAAGACTTCGACGCCGGCAACTGACCCACACCGTGGCAGAGGGCCACACACCCTCACCACAACCAAACACACACGCAGCGGCCCCCGGAACACCACCGGGGGCCGCTCCGCGCCCCAGGGCGTGACTACGGGATCGAACGATCTGCCCTGATCGGGTTGTGCGGCGCTCGGCTCGGGTCGCGGCGTTTCACCGATGGGTGCACACGCGTGGTGGCCCGCCCCTCATCGGGGGCACCGGTCAGCGGGCGGCCAATGGTCGCCGAAGGACGGCTCAGCCGCCGGTCGACTTGGCGAGCGTGCCGAGATAGAGCTCGATCACAGCCGGATCGGCGAGCAGATCCCGCCCCCTACCCGTGTAAGCATTCTGACCTTGATCGAGTACGTAGCCGCGGTGCACGACCTGCAGGCATCGTCGGGCGTTCTGCTCGACCATCAGGATCGCTACGCCCTCTTCGTTGATCCGGCGACAGCGCACGAAGACTTCGTCTTGCAGTGCGGGCGACAGGCCGGCCGACGGCTCGTCGAGCAGGAGCACCTGTGGGTGCATCATGAGGGCTCGACCCATGGCGACCATCTGTCGTTCGCCACCCGAGAGAGCGCCGGCGCGCTGCGCCGCCCGATCTCCCAGCCGGGGAAACAGGGTGGTCACGTATTCGAAGCGTTCGCGGAAGAGCGAGGGCACGAGGTAGCAGCCCATCTCCAGGTTCTCGCGAACCGTCAGGCTGGGAAACACATTGTTGACCTGTGGCACGTACCCGACGCCGAGCTTGACCAGCTGGTGCGCGAGGTGCCCCGTGATGTCGAGCTCACCCAGCCGGATCTGGCCGGAACGCACCGAGCACTGGCCCAGGATCGCCTTGAGGAGCGTCGACTTGCCCGCACCGTTCGGTCCGATGATGCCGACGAACTCGCCGGCGTGCACCGCCAGGTTGCAACCGTTGAGGATGTTGACTCCGGGGATGTACCCGGCCACCAGTTCGGTCGCCTCGAGAACGGGCGCCGAGCCAGAGTCACCCGACGAGGCCGGCGACTCGGCGGTCGATGGGTCGGACTTTGCCCATTTGCTCGCCATCACTCGTCCTCCAGTAGCGATTGCCCCTGATGCGATCCGAGGTAGGCGTCGATCACGTCGGGATTCGACGAGATCTGATCGGGTGTACCCTCGGCGATCAGGCGACCCTCGGCCATCACGATCACCCAATCGGAGATGTCGTGCACCATATCCATGTCGTGTTCGACGAACAGCACGGTCATACCCTCGTCGCGCAACCCGCGGACATGCCGGTTGAGACTTTGCTTCAGGGCCGGGTTGACCCCCGCCATCGGCTCGTCGAGCATCACCAGGCTGGGGTTCGTCATCAGCGCACGCGCCATCTCGAGCAGCTTGCGCTGGCCCCCTGAGAGTGACCCGGCATACTCGTCGCGCATGTGATCGAGCTTGAAACGCCCGAGCAGCTCGTCGGACCGCTCCTCGATCTCGGCTTCCTGCTTACGCCAGATCCATGGCAGCAGGCCGTTCCACCAACGCTCGCCGCGCTGGTCGGTGGCACCCAGCTTCATGTTCTCGATCACCGACAGTTTGGTCAGGCTCTTGGTCAACTGGAACGTGCGCACCATGCCCAGCGCTGCCATCTTGTGAGGCGAGACACCATGCATCGACCGGCCGTCGAACGACCACTCACCCTCGCTCGGCTTGTCGAAGCCGGTGACGAGATTGAAGAACGTGGTCTTGCCCGCACCGTTCGGCCCGATCAGCGCCGTGATCGATCCGCGCTGCACCTCGAGGTGATCCACGTCGACCGCAGCGATGCCACCGAAGTTGCGGCGAATCGAGTCGGCGATCAGAATCGGATCCGGCTTTGCGACCCCCGGTACGGGAGCCACCTCGGACAGAGCAGCTCTCGCCGCCAGCGCCGTCTGCGACAGTGGCTGAGCCTCTTGGACCTCGGTGAGGTCGGCTTCATCGGTCATCGAACGCCATCTCCTCCCGGTTGCCGAACAAACCTTGCGGACGGAAGGTCATCAGCGCGATCAGGCCCGCCCCGACCATCATCAGCTGCACCTGGCCGACCTGAGTCGACTGGATGATCGTCACCCCTCCGATCTGCAGGGGCCCGTCGCTGGTCATCCCTCGCAGCACCCCTTCGATGAACACGTACACGCCCCAGTACAGCATGGGACCGACGATCGATCCCGAGACCTTCGCAAGTCCTCCCAGAACGAGCGCTGTCAGGATGTAGAAGGTCAGGTCACGGCTGTAGTTGTCGGGCTGTACGTTTCCGCGATCGAGCGCCAGCATCATGCCGGCGAATGCTCCGACGACACCGCCGAACAGCAGTGACTGCATCTTGTAGCTGTAGACGTTCTTGCCCAGACTGCGAACGGCGTCCTCGTCTTCGCGGATCGCCTTCAATACGCGCCCCCAGGGACTGCGCATCAGCAGGTACACCACGAACCCGAAGATCGCGACGAGAATCCAACCCACGATCAGTGTCCAGAACTGTCGTCCGGTGTACTCGAACACCCAGAACCCGTACTTGTTGCCCTGTTCGATCCCGAGATTGCTGCCGACCTCACGGAAGGGTCCTGCGAACTCTCCGATGCCGTCGGTGCCACCGAACTGCTCTTTGAAACGCACGGATCGGACCACGAGTCTGATGATCTCTGCGGCAGCGATGGTGACGATCGCGAGATAGTCGGAACGCAGACGAAGCGTGGGAATACCCATCAGCAGGCCCAGGATCAACGCATACACGATGGCGATCGGAATGCCCCACCACAACGAGATGCTGAAGTACCAGGCCGTCATGCCCAGGCCGTATCCGCCGGCGGCCATGAAGCCCGCTTGGCCGAAGTTCAACAGGCCGGTGTACCCGAACTGCACGTTGAGGCCCAGCGCGGCGATCGCGAAATACATGGCGTCGGTTCCGACCATCTGGCGGAACGTGTTGGACAAGATCAGTGACCAATCCATCGGGAGCCTCCTATCCGACCCGTTGAGCCCGACCCAGGATGCCCTGGGGTCGCACGAGCAGCACGAGGATGAGAATCAACAACGCCGGTGCCGTTTTGAGTTCTGTCGGCACGCCGAACAACGTGGACGTCTCGACGAACAGTCCAACGGCGAATCCGCCGACCAGGGCGCCGTACGCACTTCCGAGCCCGCCGAGCGTGATACCGGCAAACATGAGGAACAGCAGCTGGGTGCCCATGTCGAAGCCGACCTGCTCGTCGAGCCCGAAGAAGACCCCACCGAGCGCTGCCAGCGCACCGCCGGCCACCCAGATCTGACGGATCACCCGACTGGTGTCGATACCCGTCGCAGACGCCAGATCGACGTTGTCGGACACTGCGCGGGTCGCTTTGCCCAGCCGGGTGAGCTGCAGCGTGAGCGCGACGGCCATCAACACGACGAACGACAGCAACATGACGATCAGGTCGCGAGGGGTGATCGTGATCGGTCCGAGGTTGAGCCCTTCTTGGAGGGTGTAGTCGCGGTATGGCTTGCGACGCCCGCCGAAGAAGAACAGGAACAGGTTCTTCAGGATGATCGAGAGACCGACGGTGATCACCATCTGAGAGATGAGCCCGACACCCTTGCGACGAAGACGGGCAAAGCCGAAACGGTCGAGGGCGTATCCGAAGCCACCGCCGATCGCCACCGCCAGCGGGGTGGCGAGCAGTATGTGGAATCGACCGACGTCGTCGATGAACGGTAGGAACGCGAGGAAGCTGACGAACGCGAGACCGCGGACGTTGAGCAGGTACGCCATCATGGCGCCGAAGGTGACCATTTCGCCGTGTGCGAAGTTCGTCAGCCCGGTGGTGCCGAAGATCAGCGACAGTCCGACCGAGCACATGGCGATGATCAGGCCGAAGCGGATGCCGTCGGCAACGCGTTGGGCTGCTCGGGAGAAGAAGCTCTGCTCGACGCGCTGGCTCTCGCCCGTGAAGAAGTTGATGATCTGGCGGTTCGTGCGGAAGGTGCTTTCGTTGATCACCTGTTCGGCGTTCGATGTCGCTGCGATCGTTTGGCCTTCGGGCAGCGTGGATTCGTCGAGACGTACCACGTAGTCACCTTTGGCGGGGACCGGGATCAGGGCGACGCCCTTGTCGTCGGTCGCTGCAGATCCGACCTCGCTGCCGTCAGGCGCCGTGACCGTGATCGTGACGCCGACGACCGGTTGGTTGTCGGGGCGACCGTTCTCGTCGCGCTGTTGTTCTTTGACCTGGGCCTGGATGAAGTACTCGCTGTCCTGAGCGTGAGCGGACGTGCCACCGAGCCCCACACCGAGCAACGTGACGAGCACGAACACCACGCGCACGGCGCGGCTCTTGAGAACGTTCATGGTGCGCCACCCCGAGCAAAGCAACATTGGCGGCGAGTATAGGCATGGGCCGCGAGTGCGTTGATAATCAGTGACTCGGTCGCCGGGTCACCCTGGGCCTACCACGCCGGCCGCTGTCGTCGAGGCCGACAGGTCGCCAGGCTCGATCGTTGGCCTCGTGGTGTCGAGGACCACGTTGGTCGTCACGAGCATGACGAGTGTCGCTCCGGCGACGTGGACGCCGACCAGCAGAGCGGGCACGTCGTTGAAGTATTGGATGTATCCGACCGCCGCCTGGAGCCCCGCGACCACGATCCATGTCGACAACACGTTCATCAGCGCTCTGCGGTCGTTGGCGAACTGCCTGATCCGCCACGCGATCAGCAGAGCGACCGCGATCGCCGTGAGCACCGCGACGCCGTGGACGCGTGCCACGTCCGGGATCGCGAGGTCGAGCCGCTTGGCCTCCTCGTCGCCGGCATGAGGCCCGGCTCCGGTGACGAGCGTGCCGGTGAACACCGCGACCCAGGTCACTCCCATCAGCAACCAGGTGAGCCGTTGGGTCGGGCGGGTCACGACCCGTCCGCGCTGCACCAGATCTGGTTCCCCGGATCGGCGCACCAGTACTGCGCCGGCGACGATCAGACCCATGGACAACAACATGTGCCCCTGCACGGCGATCGGGTGCAGGTCGACCAGCACCGAGATGCCACCGAGCACGGCATTCGCGAGCACACCGAGCACGAGCAGCACCGAGAGCCGCACGAGGTCTCGTCGACGATCGCCGGCACGGATGAACGACCCGAGCACCGCGGCGATCACGGCGATCCCGACGACCCCGGTGAACAACCGGTTCAGCTGCTCGATGGCAGCGTGCTTCGACGAGACGTCGACGAAACGTTCGCTGGAGCAGTTGGGCCAATCGGCGCAGCCCAGTCCGCTGTTCGTGAGCCGAACGGCAGCGCCGGTCACGATGATCACGGCGAGTGCAACGAGCGCCCCGATCGCTATGTGACGGTACCGAGCCGGCGAGATCTGCATGCGCCACTCAGGCTACGAGTTGGGCGCAGCGCCCGGCACATCTGCGGCTCGAAGGTGATCACCTCGCCGCTCGTTGGGGCCTCGTCGGTCATGCGGCGCGTTCGCGGTGGCGACCCGTCATCACCTTCGAGAATCTGCTTGACTTCACATCACCCAGGCATCACTATCACTCATAGATTTACTATGAGTGATAGATTTGCGCCCACCGGCCGACCGCACCAGCGGCCGACGGCATCGCCCGACCGGCGTGCGCGACGCCGCGCCGCCAAGCGCGCCCGGATCGTCGCCGAAGCATGGTCCTTGGCCCGACGCGACGGCCTCGCCGGAATATCACTGCGCGACCTCGCCGACCGCGTCGATCTTCAGCAACCCTCGCTGTACGCCTACTTCGAGTCGAAGCTCGACCTCTACGGCTCGATGTTCGAGGATGGGCAACGGCAACTGCTCGAACGGTGCCTGGCGCGTGAACCCCTCGCGGATGCGCGGGACGAGCTCGTCGCGATCGTCGAGGACCTCGTCCGCTTCTCGAGCGAGGACGTCGTTCGCCATCAACTGCTTTTCCAACGAACGATCCCCGGCTTCGAGCCCTCGGATGCCGCGATGGAACCGGCCCGCCGGTTTCTCGAGCTCATGACCGACCGGCTCAGAGCAGCGGGCGTCGAAGGCCAGAGCGAGGTCGACCTGTTCTCGGCGATCGTCGCGGGATTGGCGCACCAGCAGGTGGCGAACGATCCGGGCGGCGACCGGTGGGTCGTCCTCGCCCGCCGCGTCGTCGAGACACTCTTCACCGACGCCGACCGACCGCCACCGAATCGACCGGACATCGAACGACCCACGACCCAGGGAGCACCGCAATGAGTAAGACCCCGACCACCGCAATCGACGTCACCTCGGTCAGCCGCATCGCGCACGACGAGGCCATGAGGATCACAGAGGTCGAGAACCGCAAGTTCGGAGACCTGATGCGCTCGCTGACCGACGAGCACTGGAGCACACCGACCGAGTGCACCCTCTGGGACGTTCGGGCGATGGCAGCCCACGTCGTGGGTTCAGCTGCTGGTCAGGCCTCGCCACGCGAGTTCTTGCGCCAGAAGCGGGCAGGCAAGCCGATCTGCAAAGAACTCGGTTCACCGTTCTGGTGGGACGGCATGAACGAACTCCAGGTTCGCGAGCGGGCCTCGATGACGACCGAGCAACTGGTCGCCGAATGGGACGCGATCTCTGTCAAGGCACTCCGGGTACGTGCCAAGCTGCCGCGGCCGATCGCCGGTCTGAAGGTGTTGAACCTGCCGGCACCTGTCGGCCGCCAGCCGCTGTCGTATCTGTTCGACATCGGCTTCACCCGCGACGTGTGGGCACACCGGATCGACATCGCCCACACCATCGGCGCCGAACCCGACCACGATGCCCAACACGACGGGCGCGTGCTCGCGGACATCGTCGCCGAGTGGGCGGTGACCCATGGCGAGCCGTTTTCTCTCGTCCTCGAGGGCCCGGCGGGCGGCAGCTATGTACAGGGTGGCGGCGGCGAAGAGATCCACCTCGGCGTCGTCGACTTCATTCGCACATTGGCCCAGCGCACGACCGCCAGCGGCGTTCTCGAACACACCCTTCCACTCTGAGGTCGCACGCCACGATGAGCACCTCAGGTGGCGGTTGTGGGTCACACGCACCCTGATGTTCGACGAGCGATCGGCCATGGCCCTATCTCGTAGCAGCTTCATCCCGATGGGCGCTGGTCTGGCCAGGCAGTGACCTGGGAGCCAGTCACGAGCCGAGCCGAGCCAGACCCGGCCTTCATGGCCGGCCCGTTCACCGGCCGGAACGTGTGCGTTTCGTGCGTGATCTCGGTGGGCGCTCATGATGTCGCGCCCATTCGAGTGGCAGAACATCGGCGAATGCCACGCAACGTGGGAATTCGGGACCTTCGTCTCTAGGTCGACGTTATCCGTTCGCGATTTCATAGTTACATCGGCCTGGGGCAGAGTGCCATCGGCGGACGATGAGCGGAGGACGAAGTCATGAAGACTCGGACATCTCGACAGAACGTAGGGTTCTTGGCGGTCCTGCTGATGCTGATCGCAACCGTCGGTCGAATCGGTACCGCGCTTCAATCTGACGGCCCGGGTGGCACCAACGCCGCCGCTATCGGCGGGGCACCTACCTCTGCCGTTGACGAAACGAAGGTCCCACACTACTTCGGGCCGTATCCGAACTGGGCGAACAGCCCGCTGACCCTCCCCGACGCCCAGGTCGTGATCAGCGGCAACGGAACGGGCGCCACCGCTGAGGCGACGGTCGGCGCGAACGGCGCCATCACCGGCATCACCGTCACCGACGGCGGCCGCGGCTACTCGAACGCGAAGGTCGACATCCTCGGCGCAGGGACCGGCGCCAGTGCGACGCCGATCGTCATCAAGAAGGGCGCTGTCGTCGACGTCACCGTGAACGCGTCCGGTGCCGGCTACACGGCGCCGACCGTCTCGTTCAGTGGTAACGGTGGCGCGACCGCGATCGCCTACGGCGGCGTCGACGCCGTCACCCTGACGGTGCAGGGTGACGGCTACCGGTTCCCGACCGTGGACTTCGATCTGCCCGACGATCCGAACGGCGTCCAGGCGCACGGTCACGCCGTCTGCGCCGAGCCGACCCCGACCTGCCAGCCTGCCTCGGACCTCGCCACGGTGATTGTCACGGGCATCGTCGTCGACCACGCCGGCTCGGGCTACACCACGGCACCGGCCGTCACCGTCCGCAACGGCACGCTGTTCGACCCGATCGCCCCCGGCAACAACTTCGTCGCGGCAACGGCCACGTCGACCCTCAGCATCCAGTCCGTCGCCGTGGGGAACCCCGGGGCCAACTACGGCAGCGCCCCGGCCGTGACGATCGACGACCCGACCGGGAGCGGGGCGACCGCGACCGCGACGCTCGACAACGGCGTCATCTCCGCCATCACGCTGAAGAAGCCAGGTTCCGGCTACATCACGCCGGGCGGCATCAAGAAGTTCGTCGACGGCCTGCCGGGACTCAACGAGGCCGGGGCCAACAATCTCGGCCAGTACATCCCGGTCGCCGTGCCCGACACCACGACCTTCCCCGGCACCGACTACTACGTCATCGCGGTCGTCCAGCACCGCGAACAAATGAGCTCGAGCCTGCCCGCCACGGGCACGCTGCTGCGAGAATATGTCCAGCTGTCGACGACCAACGTGCCCGGCAAGCGGGTCGCGCTGCAGACCTCGCTGCTCAACGGCAACACGACCCTCACGCGGATGCCCGACGGGTCCCAGGCCTACGGCGTCGACAACCCGCACTATCTCGGCCCGACGATCGTCGCCCAGAAGGATCGCGCGGTCCGGATCGTCTTCTACAACCTGCTTCCGAAGGGCGCCGAGGGCGACCTGTTCCTGCCGACCGACTCGAGCCTGATGGGCTCCGGCACGGGCCCCGGGGCGGCGATGGATCCCGCCGACGAAGGCACCGTCATGGACGAAGTCCGCAACCCGATCTGCACCGAGTACCCGAAGGGCATCGACTGCTTCAAGGACAACCGGGCCACGCTGCACCTCCACGGCGGCATCACCCCGTGGATCAGCGACGGCACGCCGCACCAGTGGATCACGCCCAAAGACGAGAACACGCAATGGCCCGAGGGCGTCAGCGTGGGCAACGTGCCCGACATGGTCAGCCCCGAGCTCGAGGCCGCTGGTGTCCCGGACTGCACCGCAGAGACCGACGGCTGCCAGACCTTCTACTACACCAACCAGCAGTCGGCGCGTCTGATGTTCTACCACGACCATGCATGGGGCATCACCCGGCTCAACGTGTATGCCGGCGAGGCCGCCGGGTACATCATCACCGACGACACCGAGCAGAAGCTGTTCGGGCCGTCCGGCACCTACGCCGACATGGGCGAGGGCATCCCGCTCGTCATCCAGGACCGCACCTTCGTCCCCAGCGCCGATCAGCTCGCCGGGCAGGACCCGACGTGGGACGCCTCCCGGTGGGGCGGCATGGGCAACCTCTGGTACCACCACGTCTACATGCCGGCCCAGAACCCCGATGACCCGAGTGGCATGAGTGCCTACGGGCGCTGGATGTACGGGCCCTGGTTCTGGCCGCCGGCCGACCCGCAGCACGGGCCGATCGCCAACCCGTACTTCGGCAAGGACCCGGCCACGAACTTCACGACCGACCTCGCCGTGCCCTGCGCCCTCGACGACCCGTCGACGTGGCAGTACCAGGTCGACCCGTTCTGCGAGCCGGCGCAGATCCCCGGGACGCCGAACATCAGCGTCGGCATGGAGCAGTTCAACGACACGCCGATCGTCAACGGCACGGCCTATCCGACCACCACGCTCGATCCGAAGGCCTACCGGTTCCGCATCCTGAACGCGGCCAATGACCGCTTCTGGAACCTGTCCTGGTACGTCGCCGACAGCACCGGGACCGAGGTCGCCCTCAAGGCATCCGAGGTCGCGGCCGCGCAGACCGACATCAACATCGTCCCGACGCCCGACGAGTCCATCAGCCCCAAGGGGCCCGACTGGATCCAGATCGGCAGCGAGGGCGGCTTCCTGCCGGCCCCGACCGTCGTTCCGGCCCAGCCGACCACGTGGATCACCGACCCGACGCGCTTCGACGTCGGCAACGTCGACAAGCACTCGATGCTGCTCGCACCCGCCGAGCGGTCCGACGTGATCGTCGACTTCAGCAAGTACGCCGGCCAGACGCTCATCCTGTACAACGACGCGCCCGCCGCCTTCCCGGCCCGGGTCGCCAACTACGACTACTACACCGGCGCCCCCGACACCGGCGCCGGCGTGGTGCTGCCCGGCTACGGCCCGAACACGCGGACCGTCATGCAGGTCAAGATCGCCGCCAAGGGCGCCGCTCCGGCGTTCAACCTGACAGGGCTCAACGACGCCTTCAAGCACCACGCCGACGGCAGTGGCGTCTTCGAATCCGGCCAGCACCCGATCATCGTCGGCCAGGCTGCGTACAACTCCGCCTACGGTACGAAGTTTGTCAACGGCGGCAACTGCACCAACCCGAACAGCACCAACAAGTGTGACGGGTTCGCCCGCATCAATCAGCAGGGCGACGACCTGTTCCGGTTCGACAACCTCAAGGGCTCGAACCCGCAGCTCAAGATCCCGATCGAACCGAAGGCGCTCCACGACGAGATGAACTCGGCGGCCTTCGACGAGTTCGGGCGGATGACGGCCAACCTCGGCCTCGAGGCGGTGCCGGCGACCCCGGCCGGGCAGAACATCCTGCTCTATCCCTACGTGGCACCACCCACGGAGGTGATCGACGGCACCAACCTGCCCCACGCAGACCTCGACGTCGAGGCCATCAGCGACGGCGCCGACGGGACGCAGATCTGGAAGATCACGCACAACGGCGTGGACACCCACCCGATCCACTTCCACCTCTACGACGTGCAGGTGCTGAACCGGGTCACGTGGGACAACATCATCATTCCGCCCGAAGCGAGCGAGCTCGGTTGGAAGGACACCATCCGGGTCAGCCCGCTCGAGGACACGATCGTCGCCCTGCGGCCGATCATCCCGTGGCTGCCGTTCGAGGTACCCAACAGCGTGCGGCCGCTCGACCCGATGATGATGCAGAACACACCCCTCGACCCGCTCGGGTTGATCGTCGATCCCGACGGCAACGTGTCGACCCTCACGAACGCGCTCGTCAACTTCGGATGGGAGTACGTCTACCACTGCCACATCCTCTCCCACGAGGAGATGGACATGATGCGGCCGGTGCTGCTCGCGCTGCCACCGTTTGCCCCCGGTGGCCTGGTCTTCGACGAGGACACGAAGACGCTGACCTTCGACGACAACTCGATCACCGAGACGTCGCTCGTCGTGCAGAAGTCCACTGACGCCGGCGCCACCTGGACGGATGTCCAGACCCTCGTCTCGCCCCTGGGCGACGAGAACCTCCACCGCCCCGGACTGACCGTGACCGACCTCGCGTTCGATCCGGACATCTCGACCTCCTACCGGGTCGAGGCGATCAACCTGGTCGGATACGCCGCCGGTGCCGCGAACGGCTATCCGGTCGTGGCAGCCACGTCGTTCTCGCCGACGCTGCTCGTCGGGGCCCCCGCAACCACGGAGACGGCTCTGTCCAGCAGCGTGAACCCGTCGACCTACGGGCAGAACGTGACCTTCACGGCCACGGTCAGCCCGGCGACGGCCACGGGTATGGTTCGGTTCACCATCGACGGCGGGCTGACCGGCGAGTTGGTCGCAGAAGTTCCGCTCACCTCCGGCACCGCGACCT
>JAHEDX010000097.1 GCA_024641005.1 Acidimicrobiaceae bacterium | reverse complement strand
TCGGCTCCGACAATGGGGGCCACCGCACGTTCGACGGTCGCGCACGATCGTTCGTAGAACGCGGCAAAGTCGTCGCCGGGCAGGTCGTCCGCCGACCGGCGCGCCACCGAGATCCTGCCCATGAGCGCGAGTCTCGCGCTTGTGAGGGTCGGCAATTTGACCCGCGCGATGTTGTTCTACAGTACGTATACTGGATCGTATGACAACACCGGTGCCGACACGGTTCACCGACGACGAACTGGCGCTGATCGACGAACTCGTCGACAGCGGCATCGCGGAAAGCCGCTCGGCCGTCATCCGACGAGGCGTCCACCACCTCGCCGAATCGGTCCGCCGGGCGCAGGTCGGCGCCTCCATCGCAGCGTCGTACCGTGAGCAGCCCCAAACGCCCGAGGACGACGAACTCGCGATGGCGAGCGCACACGCGATGACCGAGGCGGAGCCTTGGTAGCCCAGGCCGAGATCTGGCTGATGGAAACACCGAATCAGAAGCGCCGCCCCGTCCTCATCGTCTCACGAGATGAAGTCATCCCAGTCCTCAACAACGTCGTCGTTGCACCGCTGACGACCACGTTGCGAGACATCCCAACCTGCATTCGCATCGGACCTGATGAGGGCATCGATCGCGCCAGCGTCGCCACGTTCGACAACCTCGCAGCAGTCCCCAAGTCAGTGCTCACGACACGGCTCGGTCAACTCGGCGCAGGCCGGCGGCAGCAGATCTGTGATGCGCTCGACGCTCTCGCCAACTGCTGACCACGCGCGTGTCCGCCAGCCCGCACCACCCACTCGATCACGGCACGACTGCGAGCGGCGATGCGGCGAAGTCATCCATGTGAACATGCATCAATCCAGGAACACCCAACAGGACCACCATGACGCGAACATTCGGCACCGCCTCTGAACAAGCCCCCGCAGGCAAGATCGCCGTCGTCGTTATGGACGATCCCGAGGGCGGACGGGGCGGCGAAAGGGCGTGTCACACAGGTCAACAACGGTCGCTCACGGTCAACAACGGATACTCGAAACCTCGGCTGACCAGGGGAAACGCAGCGAGATCGGTGCGTTGACCAGGCACTGCGCCAGTGAGTCGCCGGGAGTGCGTCGAACGCCGCGTCGGTCTCGTTGAGCGCCCGTTCGCTGGTGATGAGTTGGGCGAACCGGTCGGGGTGGCGTCGAAGGTGGTCGGCTGCTCCCCCCGTCGCGGTCGTCGGTCATGCCAGTCGAATCGCCGGTGTCAACAAGATTCACGCTGCCTGGGTCGCTCATGACGCCCGACTCAGGACACCCGTCCTTGATGACGGGACCAACCGACCTCACTTCCGGGACGCACGCGATGGCATCGTGACCTTCGACAACCCAACTACTCGGAGGCGTCCATCATGCAAAGGCAACTCTTCGGATCTCACGGGGAAGGGCACTTTGGCCCTGTCCTTCGGGTTCGATCGGCACGAAGTGAAACCACGAAGCCCGTCAGGCCACAATCGGGGTGTGTGTGATGTCCGCTCGCACCCTTGGACACATTGAGGCTCGACCTGCCATTGAGAGGACATCGGCGGAAGTCGCCCACCGACGGGCTTGGTGGGCGCTCCTCCTCTACCCGGTGACCTTGGCGGCATCGCTGATGCTCGGTGGAGGCCTGTTCGCGTTGCTCGACGACAGGGTTGGCGACATCCCCGTCTGGGTGTATCTGGTCGCCGTGACACCGGCACTGCTGGTCGCCGTGATCCCCAGCGTCCTGGCCGTGGTCCAGGGCCGTAAGGCAATCCAACTTGGTCGTCCCGACGGGAAGGTTCCGGCCGTGACCGGCGCTGCGATCGGCGCTGCGATCGTTGTGATCGATCTCCTGATGTTCATCGGCGGCTGAAGTTGCGGTGGTGTTCCTGCAGCTCATCCAGCCCGACGACTACACGCCGGTTTCTCATGCCATGAGTGAACTCGCCCTGGGCAGAGCGGGTCTGTTGATGGGACTCGCGTTCTGTGCAATGGGCTCGGGGACCATACTGGTCGCCGGAGTTCTGCGCAGCACCGTCGAGCGGATGCGCGTTACCTCGATCCTCCTGCTGATCGCGGGGTCCTGGACTTCGTGTCGGAGATGTTCCGGATCAACAACTGGCTGCCCATGGTGGCCCTGAACGCTCGTTGCCGGAGCAACAAGCGTTCACCTCAGGAGACGGAACTCGGTGTGCTTCTGGCCCAGTCGGAGTTGTGGTAGCGGGTAGGACCTTGCTTGCACTTCCGTCGGGCCGCCGCTGCTCGTGGCACTGTCCCCCGTCGCTGGAGTGGTCAGATCAGATGAAGGTGAGGAGACTCACGCAGCCGCCGTGGGTGCGATCCACGATCGCTGTGCGGTCTCGAACTCGAAGACGTCGACGACTCAGGGACGGTTGTCCTCGCTACGGGGACATTTGGGGTGCACACTGCAAGGGTGCGTACCAACGTCGGTCGTCGCGCTCCGCTGCTCCTGGTGGCCGGAGTGTCGTTGTGGCTGTTGCTCGTGCCACTCGCACTGATCGGGGCGCGGGCGTTGTTGCCCAGCGACGGGCTACCAGCGATGGATGCTGGTATGGCCTTGACCGACGATGGTCTGCGCGTGTCACCTCCACATCCAGTCGGCCAGATCCTCGATGGTGATCAGGTCGTCAGTATCGACGGAAGATCGATCGCCGACCTGCTCACCGACCCTGTCTCCAGGGATGTCGATCGCGTTGAGCAACTCGAGGTGGTCGTCCAACGCGGATCGGAGCGGTTCACGACCACGGTCGACATCGCTGGTCGTCGGCAGTTCGGCGCGCTCCTCGCAGGATGGTGGCCGGCGCTCGTGATGACGACCTTGACCCTCGGCCTCGCGATCTGGTTGGTGGTCAAGCGCCCTGATGAGCCGGCGGCGCATGCCCTGTTGTTGTTCTCCGCGGCGCTGATGGCGGTGGCGCTCGGAGAACTTGCCGTCATGGAGCCGCTCGATCTGTGGGCCCGGCCGTGGGTGACCGCGTGGTCGTTCGTCCCAGTGGCCGGTTTCATGGAGCTCGCTGTCGCGCTGGTGATGTTCGCGTTGGCGTTCCCGGGCGGAGGTGCCGGGGGCGGAGGAGGTCGGGCCTTGCCGATTGCCCGCTGGCTGATACTGGTGCCGATCGGGGTGTCGGTGTTCGTAGCTGTGACGTATCGGATGGGTTGGTACTCGCTGTCTCGCGAGAACGCGTTCAACGACTTCGTCGGCGTGTGGTGGATGCTCGGGGTGCTGTGTGCGCTCGGTGTCTTCGCGGTGCGCGGATGGCGGCTTCGCCGCGACGCCGTGGCTCGCCGGCAGTGGCAGGTCGTGCTGTTCGGCCTCGTGTTGACCCTGGTTCCTTGGTTCGCGATCAACCTGATTCCGAGCGATGGTTCGACGGCTTGGTTCGCGCTGGTGCTCTTACCGTTCCCGGCAGCGGTCGTGATCGCGGTCGCTCACGACAACCTGTTCGATCTCGATCTGATCCTGAGTCGCGGCCTGGTGGCGGCCTTCACCGGAACGGTGTTGTTGGGCGCCTACTTCGCTGTCGTCGCCGTCACGATCATGGTCGCCGGCGCGTCCGGGCCACTCGCCGAGATCCCTGCGGCGGGGGTGGCTGCAGTCCTGTTCGCACCGGTGTGGCAGCGTTCGAAACGATGGGTGGACCGTCGGCTCTACGGTCTCGCCGCCGAGCCCGGTGTCGTGTTCGAACGCCTCGGTGAGCGGCTCAGCAACGCAGGCGACCCGGACGCGCTGCTGGCTGCGGTCGTCGAGACGGTCATGGAGAGCCTCCGGCTGCCGTTCGTCGCCCTCGAGCTACGGCTGGGCGGGTCATCGAGGATCTTCGAACAGCGCGGTCAGCCGTCCGACATCGTCGAGTCCGTGGAGTTGCGCGCCGAGGGCGAGGTGTTGGGTCGGTTGTTGGTGTCGCCTCGACGCGGTGAAACTGCGCTCAACGCTCGAGACGCGGCGTTGCTCGCGGATCTCGGTCGCCATGCGGCCGTCGCCGCCGAAGTGAGTCTCTTGACCAACACCCTGCGCGACGAGCAACACCAGATGGTGGTGTTGCGCGAGGCGGAACGAGAGCGAACGCAGCGTGACCTCCATGATCGCATCGGGCCGGTGTTCGTCGGGCTCGCGTTGCAGTTGTCGGCGCTTGCGGAAGAGTCCGACCCGACCACGGCGAAGGCGCTCCTTCGGCGGCTACAGGCGCAGTCCAGCGATGCTTTGGAAGACGTTCGCCGACTCGCGCGGGACCTTCGTCCAGCTGAACTGGAGGACATCGGGCTGTTCGCTGCGCTCCAAGCGGCCGCCAACCGTCTGAGCACGACGACCGACTTCGGGTTCGACGTCATCGTACCGCTCGCCCTTCCGCGGCTGTCACGCGAGCGCGAGGACGCCACCTACCTGGTCTGCCTCGAGGCCATGTCCAACGCTGTCCGCCACAGCGGTGGCCGCCACGCAATCGTCCGCCTGGCCCTCGGCCCGGACGAATCGCTCCAGGGCGTCATCGAGGACGATGGAACCGGCACTGCCAACGCGGCGCTGGAAGGCACCGGCCTGGCATCGATTCGCCACCGGATCGGCGCATGCGGCGGCCGCGTCGAGATCGGGCGATCCCCACTCGGCGGAATGAAAGTCTCCTTCGAACTCCCGCCGGAAGGCCCCCGATGACCACGAACGACTGCATCCGCGTACTGATTGCCGACGACCACCCAATCGTTCGCGAGGGACTCCGTTTCGTGCTCGAGCGTCGCAGCGACATCGACGTGGTGGGCGAGGCGGACAACGGACGCGAGGCCGTCACGCTTGCACTGCACTTCCTGCCCGATGTCGCGCTCGTCGATCTCGACATGCCCCAACTCGATGGTGTCGGCGTCGTCAGGGAGCTCAGCCGAACACTCCCGTCGTGCAGGTGCGTCGTGCTCACGATGCACGACGACGATCGTCATCTCTTCGCCGCAATGGCAGCGGGCGCCCATGGCTACATCGTCAAAGGTGCGACCAGCGACGACATCGAGCGATCGATCCGCGCTGCCGCCGCTGGTCAGGTCCTGCTCGGCGCCGAGATCGCCGCCCGCATCACCGCGGCTGCTGCAGCGACTCCGCCGCGTCCCGGCCGCGACACGTTCCCGCAACTCACCGAGCGCGATCTCGACATTCTCGAACGCATCGGTCGTGGGCTCGACAACACCTCGATCGCTCACGAGCTGGGTTTCGCCCCCAAGACCATCCGCAATCTGGTGTCGGAACTGTTCAGCAAGGTCGGCGCTGCCGATCGTGGCGACGCTGCCCGCATCGCCCGTGACGCCGGCCTCGGGGACACCCGTCCCCGATAACGGGACCGACCGACCTCACCCCCGGGACGCCCGCGGCCGCATCGTGACCTTCGACAAGCCCACTACTTGGAGGTACATCATGCACAAGCCCACCGCGCTGGTACTCAGCGTCATCGTCGGCACCTCGACAGTCGCCGGGTGCGCAGATGACAAGCCGTCCGCAAGTGACTGGGCCGCGAAAGCGGTCGCCATCTGCACACGACTGGCGAGCGACCGCGAGGCCGCCATCGCCGCCTCGGGAATGCCCACCGACTCGGCGCCCACAGTCGAGGAACTGATGGCGTTCTCGGCAGCGTTCGGGCCGACCTTCACGTTGGCGGTCAGCGACATCAAGGCGATTGATCGCCCCAGCGGCATGGACGCCGAGATCGACGAGTTGTTCTTGGCATTGGACGGTGGGGCCGCCCGCATTGCGCGCGGGGCGACCGATGCCGCCGTCGCCGAAGAGGACCTCAACAGCCAAGACGGCGCGCCGGAGTGGGCGCGACTGGAAGCCGCCAACCTCGCCGCCGGCGTGGCGGAGTGCAACGGTTGACGCGTAGCCGTTGGCCGCGCACACCTTGTCGTTCGAGGGCGTCGGAGAGTCCCGACCTTCGCTGATGCTTCGGCACGATGCACGGGTTACGCAGCACGATGCCGTCCTCCACCGCGGCCGGACGGCAACTTGCGCACGCTTCCCCATCGGCTGCGACCCACGGTGACACTGCGATTCCGTTATGGCACACCCAGCTCCACGCGCGCCAAGAATGACCATCTGCCAGGCCTTACACCAAATGGCCAGGTGGCCGGAAGTCACAGCAGGTCTCGGAACGCCGATGGCCACGGGTCTCGCGAGAGAATGGATGGGGGTGTCCACGTCCAAGGATCGAGCCGGGACCCTCCGCTTGCTCGTGGACAGACCTTGTGGAGGATTCGTGGTGAACGATCAGCAACCAGCACACCTGAGGACGATCGCCGACGCGATCGGCGAAGCGGACCGCGCGGCGTGGGTCCCGGTGACCTTCGACAGCTGCGAACACATCGTCGGACCCTTCTTCCACGGGACCAAGACCGACTTCGCGATCGGCGACGAGCTCGTCGCTGGCCACGGCTCGAACTACCACGAGGGCCGAGTCGCGAACCACGTCTACTTCGCCGCGTTGCTCGAGCCCGCCATCTGGGGCGCTGAGCTCGCCGCGGCTCGCGGAGGTGAAGCAAGCCAAGAACGCATCTACATCGTCGAGCCGACCGGCCCGTTCGAGGACGACCCCAACGTCACGAACAAGAGGTTTCCCGGCAACGTGACCGAGTCCTATCGGACCCGCCACCCGATGCGGATCGTCGGCGAGGTGGAGCACTGGGAGAGCCACCCGCCCGAGGTCCTGCAGGGCATGCTCGACAACATCGCCAAGCTCCGGGCCGATGGACTCGACGTCATCGAGGACTGAACAGACGCTCCCGTGTGTCGAGGACGCTTCTCGAGTGTCGAGGACGCTTCCCGTCGGCCGATGGGTCTCCGGCAAGGGACCGCAGCGACCACCGCGAGCCCAGGGATCGTGCCCGGCCTCTTCATCGAGACGACCGCCTCCATCACGATCGTGACCACCGTGATCATCGCTGCCACGATCGTCGCTGTCGTCCTCACGATGCGACGCGAGCAGGCACCCGTCCGAGTGTTCGACTGAAGCTCGTCTCCTCCGGAACGACCTTCGCCCGAGTCAATGGGGCGCCTTGTCCGTCAATCAGTTCGGCCACGCATCTTCGGGCGTCTGCGGCACCTGCGAGTCGGTCCGTCCGTCGGATTGGCCACTCGTCGAGCGGCCATGGTCCGGTCAACTCACCTGAACGTCGGCGACACAACGGCCTCGCCGGTGTCGGCCGGCACGTCGGAGCCGAAACCGACGCTCCATGGCACAACAGCTGAATCGAATCCTTTGGCGATCAGCCAGACCGCCAGTGTCAGTTCCTGGAGGAAGATCGGAACGATCAGGAGCGTGTAGCCGGTGACCGGATCGCCGCTGAACAAGGCGAGGATGCAGGCGGTCATCATCAGGGCGACCCCGACGATTCCCCATCCCGAGAGCCACTTGGGCACGAGTCGCGACTGGAAGAACACGACGTAGTACATGAAAGCGCCGATGCTGAAGGCGATCACCCCGGCGAGGGTCGCGACGTCACGTCCGCTCTGCAACGAATCGCCGAGCGCCCGCAGCGATGCCTGATCGGCTGTACCCGCGTCTGCGAACTTCCGGCTCAGTGCCAACAACGACAGCAGGCTCACCACGGCAACGATGTACATCGCCGCCTCCAGGGCACGGAAGACGACGGACCCGAGCGCCAGACCCTCATTCCACTGCTTCAAGAGGGGGTAGAGCGAGATGGCGATACCGGCACTGGTGAAGGCCGCAACGAGATAGAACAACGCCGCGCCGGCCATCCGGTTCGGGTTGTCGGAGACGTGCGTGAGCGAATCGGTTCCGGTCACATCGGGCAGGAGCGCCGCCGCCGCCAGCGCCGCCGCTGTCGCGATGACGAACAGCACTCCGGTGACACGTGCCAGACGATTCGCCGAGCTCACCGTGAAGCGGCCTTCACGTCGCCGGATCGAACGATCGGTCTCGAGATCCGTGGGTACTCGTTGTGCGGTGGACATGTTCATCGTTGGCTCCTTGGGTGATCGTTTGGACTCGCGTTGGTTGAAGTGACACTCGGATCGACAGATCTCCCGACCGCTGACAGCGACCCGTCGAGACGGCCAGGTTCGTCGGACTGATCTTGAGAAGATGGGTGTTGTGACCGGCGGGTCAGAGCCTGACGGCGCCGCCGCTGACGGAGATCCCACACCCAGGATCAGATGGCACGTCGACGGTCAGGATGCCGGGTCGCCCCATGTCGTCGCCCTGGTGGATGGTGAGCGTGGTGGGCGTTTCGATCAGCGCGAGTTCGCGCAGGTAACCACCGAGCGCGGCCGCTGCGGCGCCAGTCGCCGGATCCTCGATGACGCCTCCTGGCGGGAATGGGTTACGGCAGTGGAACACGGTGTCCGACTCACGCCACACCAGGTCGATCGTGGTCCACTCGCGCGCCGCCATCAGATGAGCGAGAGCGGGCATGTCGTAGTCGAGATCCGCCAGCCGAGCACGCGAGGTCACGGCGACCACGGGATGCCACGCACCGGCGTAGGCCACCCGTGCCGGAAGTTCTGGCGACAGGTCGGACTTGTCCCAACGGAGTGCGCTGAGGAGGCCGGCGAGGTCGTCTGCGGCGAGGTCCACGGTCGACGGTGGCACGCTGGTCAATCTCGCGACGATCGCACCGTCCGCGTGACGGGTCGTGACCTCGATCGTGCCGGCCCGCGTGGCGACCTGCAGCGTGCGGGGCCCGTTCCGCTCGGCGTCGGCCACAGCCGCCGCGATCGTCGCATGACCGCAGAAGGGGACCTCGGCGAGCGGGCTGAAGTACCGCATCTCGAGGTGGGCTCCGCTGCGGGCGACGACGAACGCCGTCTCCGAGAAGCCGACCCGTGCCGCCACGTCCTGCATCTCGGCATCGGTCGCACCCGAGGCGTCGAGCACGACCCCCGCCGGGTTGCCGCCCAGCGGATCGTCGGTGAACGCCGCGTAACGCCGGACCTCCATGGGCTGCGAGCCAAAGTGGCGAACGGAATCCGTCCCAGTGCCCACGGCGCCTGAGACAAACGCCGGTATGGCCTGCGGGGGTGGGGGTCCCATGTAGCGCGCGCTGGGTCGGATGATCTTGTTGTCCGACGCCTGCTCGAGCGCGTTGGCGCACCAGCCGATCACCCGGCTCGACGCGAAGGTGGGCGTGAACATCTCCGGCGGGATGCCACAGAGCTGCATGACGACGCCCGCATAGAACTCCACGTTGGTGCGCAGTTGCCGACCTGGCTTCAACCTCTCGAGCAATCGAACGACGCCTGCTTCGGTCGCCTCGGCGAAGCCGACGAGCCGTCGCGACGCCTCGTCGAGTGCCAGGCTCCGGGCGACACCGCGCAGCATCACCGAACGCGGATCATCGGTCTTGTACACGGCGTGGCCGAAGCCCATGATCTTGTCGCCGCGCTCGATCATCGGAGCCACGACCTCGTCGATGCGGTCGACCGAACCGATCTCGTCGAGGAGCGCAAGCGCACGACTCGGGGCGCCCCCATGCAGTGGCCCGCTCAACGAACCGATTGCGGCGACCATGCACGCGCCCAGGTCGGCTCCGGTCGACGCGACGACCCGTGCGGTGAACGTCGAGGCGTTGAAGCCGTGGTCGATCGTCGAGATCATGTACTGCTCGACCGCCCTGGCGTGGGCCACCGTTGGTTCCTCACCGTGGAGCATCCACAGGTAGTTGGCCGCGTAGCCGAGGTCGGGTCGAGGATCGATCACCGCGAGACCGTGTCTCGTGCGGTGCAGCGCGCAGAGCAGAGTCGGCGTCAACGCGGACACGAACAGGGCGTCGTCGCGGCGTTGCCCGGCGTCGATGTCGAGCAGTGGCCGCAGACCGCGGGCCGCAGCGGCGAGCGACAGCGCGGTGCGGAGACCTTCGAGTGCTTCGCCGGCAGCGGCGATCGCCGGGAGCACCGACCTGACTGCACCCGGCAGCTCGCGTAGCGGCCGGACCTCCCGACAGAACGCGTCGCGCTCGGCGAGATCATTCGGCAGCCGGCCGTCGATCATCAGCCGCCAGACGTCCTCGAACGGCCGCCGCTCGGCGAGTTCGACCGCCGAGAACTCGCGATAGTGGTAGAAGCCTTCCGACCCGCGCACGTCGCCGACCTCGGTGTCCGCGACGACCACACCCTTCAGGCCCCGCGGCACGTCGGCCGGGCCGATCGAGGCGACGCGCATGAGATCCCGCAGCGACACGACACCGACCGGTCGGCCATGGTCCGTCACAGGCATGTGCCGGAACCCGCGTTCGCGCATCGTGCCCAGCACCATGTCCGCGGAAGAGAGCCGGTCGACCCCGTCGACCGGCGAGGTCATCACCTCGCCCACGGTCGTGGAGTCTGACGTCGTCGACACCGCTCGCAGCACGTCACGCTCGGTCACGATCCCGATCGCTCGGCTGCCCTCCACCACCAGGATCGAACCCACGCGATGTTCGTGCATTCGCCGCACGGCCGCTCGCAACGGCTCATCCGCGGCTGCCGTCACGGGAGGCTGACTCATCAACGATTCGATGCTGGACATGCATCTCAGTGTGAGCGCGTCCGCATGGATACTCAACGTTGATTATCGTCAACGATGTGGAATGGATGACCACCGCCCAAGCTGCACATCGACTCGGTGTGCGACACCAGACTCTGTACGCATACGTGAGCCGCGGCGTGCTGCACAGCCGCAGGGACGCAAGCGGTCGTGGGAGCTTCTTCGATCCACGCGAGGTCGAGGCGTTGGCGCTGCGGGGTCGCCCGCGCCAGGCGAGCCGATCTCGATCGCTCGAGATCCAGATCGAAACCAGCATTACCGAGATCTCCGGTCACCGCATCCGGTATCGCGGCCACGACGCGGTCGACCTGGCCCAGAAGGCGACGTTCGAGATGGTCGCCGAGCTGCTCTGGACCGGCACGCTGCCCGACCGCTCGCCCATATGGAGCGGCTCGACGATCGAAACAACTGAAAGCTGCTCGCTCCACCGACGGTTACGGCTGATCGCCGCCAGGGCGGCCGTCGGCGACCCTCACGGGCGCGACGACATCACCGTCGCCGCCGAGGCACGACGGCTGATCGCATCGCTCGTCGACTCGCTCCCGATTGCCGGCACCGGCCGCTGCCCGCGGGTCATCCTGGCCGACGGCACAATCGTTCGGAGCACGATCGCTGGTCGGTTGTGGGCGCGCCTCACGACTCGGCGCGCGACGCCGGGCCTGATGACCGCCATGAACGCTGCCCTCGTGCTGCTCGCCGACCACGAGATGGCCGCGTCGACGCTCGCCGCCCGCATCGCTGCCTCGGCCCGCGCCGACGTGCACGGCGTCGTGGCCGCGGGTATGGGAACGCTGAGCGGGACGCTGCACGGAGGCGAGAGCACGCGCTGCCGACGCATCCTCCAACTCGCCTTCGAGCACCCCGTCGACGACGTCATCGATCAGGCCCTCGACCAGTACGGCCGCCTGCCCGGCTTCGGACAGATGCTGTACCCCAAGGGCGATCCGCGCGCGACGCATCTCCTGGGCCTGCTCCACGATGCCGGGTCGAGCCCCGTGCTCGATCAGGTCGACCAGTTCGTCGACGCAACCCGACGACGGAATCAACCTCCACCGAATGTCGACCTGGCGTTGGCTGCGCTCGGCTTGTCCGCCGGTATGCCGCCGGACGCCGGCGAAGCGATCTTCGCCACAGCCCGTATCGCCGGCTGGGTCGCCCATGCGCTGGAGGAGTACCGCGAGCCAGTGCTGCGGTTCCGACCTCGTGCGGTGTACATCGGTTCGCCCCCCGGCTGATTGCTCCAGAAGGGAACGCCAAGGGTG
>JAHEDX010000037.1 GCA_024641005.1 Acidimicrobiaceae bacterium | reverse complement strand
GCCGAATGTCAGGCGGCGCGCCGTGTTGGCACTCGCCCCGTTCGAGGGCCCCGACGTCGAGGCTGCAATCGAACACGCCCTGGCCGACCGCGACTGGCAGGTGCGCCAAGCCGCCGAGGACCTGCGTCGCGCGGCCGGCGAGTTCGACCTCACCTGATCGGACGACACCGCGACACGATCGTCGTTCGATGTGTCGTTCCACTGCCCTGGCCCACGCCCGGCCGGCGAAACCACGCCGTTCAGATCGAGTAGCGGTACATGTTGGTGTCGTACGGCACGAACCCCAGGCGTTGATACAACCGATTGGCGGCCTCGCGCGACGGTCTGCTGGTGAGGTTCACGTTCTTCGCGCCACGGCGCGCTGCCTCGGCGATCGCCGCGACGTTGAGAGACTCCCCCACGCCGTGGCCGCGCGCCGAGGCATCGACGACCACGTCCTCGATCCATGCCTTGAGGCCCGTCGGCATTCGGTAGAACGCCAGCGTCAGGCTCCCCACGATCCGACCGTCGAGCCAGGCGAGGTACAGCACCGAGTCGGGCGAGTCGACGATCGTCTGAAGTTCTGCCGCCGTCGGTGGGGGCGACGACGACGACAGCTGTGGAATCAACACGGCGAACGCATCGACGAGTTCGTCGTCGACCCGGTCGGCAGGGCGGATCTCTGCAGTCACCCGCCCGACGCTACCCGGACCGGATCTCGCCGAGTCACCCGGTACGGGCCCGATCGAACCCGCGGCGCGCCGGTCGCGGTATGCCACGGCACGGCCCGGCCTTCGACGGCGGTGAGACGGAGTGCGAACGCCGAGTATCGGCGTCGGGCCAGACGCACCTCCTCCCGCTTGCGCCCACCCCCTGCACCCGCCTCCCTGCGCCGGTAGGGTGAGCCCCGCATGGAGCACGTCCGCTGGCTGGTCGACATCGACGAGATCACGCTCACCAACCCGGTCGTGGTCGCCGCGTTCACCGGCTGGAACGACGCCGGTGATGCAGCCTCGACCGCGATCCGCACGCTCGTCGAGACGAGCGGTGCCACGGCCCTCGCTGAGATCGACCCCGAGTCGTTCACCGACTTCGCCACCGTTCGGCCTCACGTGCGACTCGACAACGAGCGCAATCGTTCCATCGTGTGGCCGACCGTCGGCGTGTGGGCGGCCTCGTTGCCCGGCACCGACGTGATCCTCGTGCTCGGCCCCGAGCCTGCGCTTCGTTGGCGCACATTCTGTGAGCAGATCACCGGTATCGCCCATCGGTTCGCCGCGCCGATGGCATTCACACTCGGCGCTCTCCTCGCCGATGTGCCCCACACCAGACGCACCCAGATCATCGGCACGGCAACCGACGCGTCCTTGATCGAACGTTTCGACCTCGAGCGGTCGCGGTACGAAGGCCCGACGGGGATCGTCGGAGTCCTGCATGATGCGTTGTCGCGGAGCGGTCTCCCCACCGCCTCCTTGTGGGCCGCCGTGCCCGGGTACGCCGCCCAGCTTCCATCCCCGCGCGCCACATTCGCGCTGCTCGACCGGCTGTGCTCGATGATGGGTACGCCTGCTCCGGTCGCCAATGTCGCGTTGCAGATCGCCGACTACGACGCCAAGGTCGCTGCCCTGATCGCTGATGATGACGATCTCGTCACCTACGTCAGCCGGCTCGAGGACATGGTCGACGAGATGGACGACGACACCGACGACGATTTCGACGACACCGACATCGCCGACGCAGATCCCGAGCAGCTCGCCGACGAAGTCGAACAGTTCCTCCGAAATCGCGACGCCGAGAACTGACCCGGCGTCGGCGGCCGAGGGTCAGCCGCGCCAGATCGGATCTCGGGGCGGGTCGAACGCTGTCGGCGCCTCGACCCCCTCGATCGCTGCGAAGGCGGCTGGACCCCACCACGAAGCGCCCGCTGTCGCCTCCGGCAACTGTGTGGGGCCGAACCAACCGACGTCGGAGGTTTCGAGCGGATGTGGCCGCAGCTCACCGCCGGTGGCACGGCAGTAGAAGAGCAGCATGTACATGCCGAACCTCGAGAATCCCATGCGCTGGCCGTCGATCACCGACAGCAACCGCACGGGCTCGCACTCGATACCGGTCTCCTCTTCCACTTCCTTGACCGCGACCTCGGCGGGCGAGTAGCCGACGTCGGCCCACCCTGTCGGGTACAGCCAGATCCCCGAGTCGGCGCGCTGCACCAGCAGCAGTTCGCCCCGGTCGTTGCCGACGACCGCCCCGATCGCCACCTTCGGTGTGACGTATCCGGGGACACCCTCACCGACGTTCTCGAGCCATTCCTGCACGAAATGGTCGGTCTCACGCTGCACCTGCACGGCTTCGTCGAGGTTTGCTGCAGCGACCTTGATGTCGCCGGCGACGTGCAACACCTCCTCGAAGCGCTCGCGCTCGTAGAGATTGTCGGTGAATCCCAGCCCGGTTCGCGCGATCGCGGCCAACGCGGAACTCCAACGAGCCAGATCACGAGCATCGGGAAGGCCAGCGGGATCGCTCACGAGCGCGACGCTACTCGTCGGGAACGACTGGAGGTCACCCGATCGCGTGCAGGACGGCGCGCTCGATCTCGCGCCGGTGGAACGCGTCGGTGATCAGCCGCCCCGACCAGTCGCGAACATAGAACGTGTCGACGACCTCGAGACCGATCGTCTGGACGGCCGCATGCCGGATGTCGAGGCCGACCTCGGCGAGCGCCTTCGTGATCCGGTAGAGAATGCCGATCTTGGTCTGGCAGCGCACCTCCAGCACGGTCGCATCGCTCGACGCCTCGTCGTGGAATGTCACGCTGGGCGGGCCCGGCTCGGCCGCCTGCATCGCCCGGCGGCGCCGATAGGTGCGCGCCCGTTCCGCCAGTCGTGACTCGATCGCCAGTTGGCCGTTCACTCCACGCTCGAGGTCGGCGCGTATCGGCGGCCAGTCGATGCCGCTTCGGGGCACCTGAACCCGGAACTCGGAGGTGCCCATGCTGAACCGACCGAGTTGCGGCTCGTCGGAGTGGGCGCGCGCCGTGAGCACATCGAGTCCGTGGAGTGACACCACACCGGCGATCCGGCTGAAGGCTCCCGGCGCGTCCCGGTACACCACCGTCAGGCGGTCGTCCTCGATCCGGATGTGGTTCTCACCGGTGGCCATCAGCGCGACCGTGTCGGCATCGGGGAACAGGGTCCAGGTCACCTCGGCAACATCGCCGCCTCCGATCACATGAGTGACCCGACCGACCAGTTCGGCGACGAGTTCCTCCTTCCAGCCGCCCCACGCTGCAGGACCGGTTGCGATCGAGTCGGCGACCGTGAGGCCGTGGAGCAGCTCCAGTACCTCCTGGCTGCCGACGGCGTCGGCGACGCTCTGGATGGTGGCGGGATCGGACAGATCGCGCCGAACCGCCACGTCGGGCAGCAACAGGTGATGCTCGACCATCGCCACCAACACGTCGACGTCACGATCGGCGAGGCGAAGTCGCGGCCCCAGCTCACGCACCAGCACCATTCCCACCTCGGTGTGATCTCCCGGGTATCCCTTCCCGATGTCGTGGAACAAGGCGCCCAGCACGAGCAGGTCGGGGCGCGACACCCGGTCGGCCAGCTCCGCGGCGTTGGCGGCCGCCTCCAACAGGTGCCGGTCGACGGTAAATCGGTGGTACGCGTTGCGTTGCGGCCGCGACCGGACCGGTTCCCACTCGGGCAGCATCCGCGTGATCAGCCCGCGCTGATCGAGCGACTCGATCACAGGGATCGCCCGATGTCCTTCCAGCAGCAGCGCCACCAACTTGTCGATCGCGCCGGCCGGCCACACCGAAGGCCATTGAGGCACCAACTCGGCCAACCGGTCGAGGCTGCGACGACCGATCCGGGCCTCGTGTCGAGCCGCGGCGGTGGCGATTCGCAACATGTAGGTCGGGTCGACTGCGGGGTTCGCGTCGACTGCGAGCTCCATCTCGCCGTCGAGCAACATCACGCCGGGCGCCACCTCGCGCGGGCTCCCTCCCGAGGTCTTGCCGAGCCGCCCCCACGACTCGTCGGTGATCCAGGCGACCGTGCGCGCTGCGGCCGCGATCTCGGCCATCAGCTCGTCAGCGGATCCGACACCTGCCTGCCGCGCCGCTGCATCCTGGTCTTCGAGTCGCATCGTGTCCCCGGCACGCCCGGTCGCACGATGCAGCGCGACGCGTGCGCTGAGCAACACGTCGTAGCATTCGTTGAGTGCATGGTTGTCCTCGTCGGTGAGCGACATGCCCCCGCACTCGGCCCACCACAACGACTGCGCGTCACGGATTCCGCCGTGACCGTCTTTCAGGTCAGGTTCGAGGATGTACGCGACGTCACCTGCTCCCGACTGGCGCTGAATCACACGCTGCTGCAGGTCCTGCAACCAACGCTTCTTGCGTTTGGTCCAGTTGGCCAGGCCTGATTCGACGATCGCAGCGCCGAGCTTCATGTCGCCGGCGATCGGGCGCGCGGTCAGCAACGCGGTGGCGGTGTCGAGATCGTTCTTGGCCAGCGCCAGGTGTTCGTCGAGTGTTCGCACCGAGTGGCCGAGTTTCAGCCCAGCGTCCCAGATCGGGTACCAGATCGCCGATGCGATCGCCTCGACGCGATTCGAGCTGGACTCGTGGACGAACAACAGGTCGATGTCGCTGTGAGGTGACAACTCACCGCGGCCGTACCCTCCCACGGCGACCAGAGCGAACCGAGGTGCACGGGGATGTTGCGCCCTCGCCTGCGACGCCAACGCGACGATCCAGGCATCGGTGCTCAACGCCAGCTGCCGGCAATACGCGCGACCTCCTACCGAGGTGTCGGCAAGAGCCGCGAGGCGCCGCTCGAATGCAACTTCGACCTCACGTTCAGGAGTCAGGGTGCTCACCGTGCCCACGGTAGAGGCCAGCCGCGTCGCCCGCGCAGTTCGCGTCGTCGAGTCAGCGCAGTCCCTCATCTCGACGACGGCGTAGCACCGTCATCGCTTTCCACGCACCCCAGACCAAGCCGGGTTCGTGGAGGCTCGGATCGATGTCGGACCACGCCGCCGGGCCGATCCGGTACACGTCGTCCGGAAACCGCTCGGCCGCGAAATGGTCGGGTGGTGGTGGTGGCACTCCGATCGATCTCAGGAACCCCGTCGGGGCCGCAACGGCATCGCGGTACAACGACAACGGATTGGTGCGCTGGTCGTCGACGTCGGTCGCCAACAGCCGACGCAACTCGTCGATCAAGCCGCTCGATGCGGATCGGACCAACACGTCGAGATCGTCCCCGAATGCCGACGCGTCGACCCCGCCGTTGGTGGCCGCCTCGGTGGTGATGCGCCTCAGCCACCTCGGGGTCACCGAAGTCGCCACGGCCAACAGGTCAGCGGCGGGTTCAGGGAGCTGAGCATCGCTATCCACCTCATCTCTTCTATCGTGAGGTCCGTGTCCGCCCTCCACCAGCGCTCCCACCGTCGCGCAGCCGCCCGCGGTGCACTGGCCGTGATCGTCACGATGTCGGTGCTCGCAGCGTGCACGGGCGGCGACGACTCGGACGGGACCGCGGCCAGTACCACCGTCCAGAACACGACGACCACCACGATCGTGCGACCGAACGACGGCATCCTGCAGCTGGGGATCTACCTACCGCGAACTGGTGAGGGAGCCTCGCTGGGTGAGCCGATGATCGCCGCCATCGACGCTGCAGTGGCGCACATCAATGCCGCCGGCGGGGTGCTGGGCAGGCCGGTCACCGTCGACGATGTCGTCGACGAGGGTGCGGGCATAGGTCCGAATGAGCTGCTCGCTGCCGGCGTCGACGCCATCATCGGACCTGCCTCGTCGCGTGTCGCTCTCGCTGAACTCGACAACATGGTGCACCCCTCGACCGGAGTGGTCACCTGTTCGCCGACGGCGACCGCGATGCTGCTCGACAACTATCCGGACAACGGGTTCTTCTTCCGGACCGCTCCCAGCGATTCGCTCCAGATGACCGCGATCGCTCGACGGGTCGAGGACACCGGCGAGACGTCGATGGCCGTCGGCTACCTCGACGACCCATACGGCCGCGGACTTGCCGAGAGCTTCACGGCCGAGGCCCGCCGTCGAGACCTCGATCTGCTGGCCGAAGTCGGGTTCAGCAGCGATCAGGAGGATCTCTCCGGCGTCGCCGCCGAATTGCTCGCCGGTTCGCCAGGGGTGATCGTGGTGTTGGGTGATGCCGACGACGGCAGCCGGCTGCTGGCAGCGCTCGACGGGACCACGACCACGGGGCTTCGACGTGTCATCGTGAACGACGCGATCCGTAACGCCAGACAGAACATCCAGAGCCTGTCATCCGGATTCCGCGATCGGCTGATCGGCATCGCGCCCAAGGCACGCGCCGTAACATCGGATGGGCCCGAAGGGTTCTTCACTGCTCACGCCCTCGACTGCGTCAACCTGATCGCGCTCGCGACGATCGTCGCCGGGTCGGACGCCCCCAATCACATCAAGGCGAAGATGGGAGAAGTCGCCAGCGGTGGACGCTTGTGCAGCTCGTTCGAAGCATGTGCGGCGCTGATCGACCAGAACCTGCAGATCGACTACAACGGCGCCTCCGGCAGCGTCGATTTGTCCAATAGCGCGGGAGACCCGTCTCGTGCCTGGTTCGAATCGTTCGGTTTCGACGCTGACGGCATCGAAACAGACACGCAGAGCTTCGAGGTGCCCTGACCCGAGCCATCGACGAGGTCGCTCCGGCGGACCGTCAGATCACATCGTCGATGTACGCGAGATAGCCGACGTAGAACCTGCCGAAGTCGCCGTACAGCGCCGAGCCCTTGTCGTAGCGCAACGTGTACACGACGTCCTTGATCACCTCGAGGTTGACGCCGAACAGCGTGACTCCCCACTCGTAGTCGTCGAGACCGGTCGATCCGGTGACGAGTTGCACGATCTTGCCGGCGAACTTCCGGCCGCTGCCGCCATGCTCCATCATCATGTCGCGACGCTCTTCAAAGGGCGTCGCGTACCAGTTTGCATGGGCCTCGCGCCGCTTGCTCATCGGGTAGAAGCAGAACGCAGGCTTGTCGGGCGGCGGCAACTGTGGATACAGCCGCGCCTGGAGCGCCTCTTCGGGCATGCCCTTCGCGTACTCGCTCACCTCGGTGATCGACAGATAGCTGTCGACGACCCGCAGCCCGGCTTGCTGCAAACCGGTCTGGAGCCGGCGCAGGGCTTGCACATCGGGCCCCAGCGCCATGATCGCGATGTCGCCTTTGTGGCCGAGGATCGCAGCCGTGACGACCTGGCACTCTTGCTCCTCGGCCGCCTTGACCGCCGCCTTGACGGCATCACGGTCCGCGTTCTTGCCCGGTGTGCAGAAGAGGTGAAGGACGCAGACGCCCGTTTCCATGCGCATGGATGCAGGCTACCGACGCGGCAACCGGTCGGGTCGGCGCAGTCGTCGGACCGCTCGCCGCCGGATCGGGCGGGCTATGCCAGCCGTTCCGGGGAATAGACGTTCAACCGGTCGGTACGCACGAATCCGGCGAGCACCAGGTTTGCTCTGCGGGCCGCCTCGACCGCGAGTGCTGTGGGCGCGCTGACCGCCACGACCGTGCCGAAGCCGGCCGCCCACGCCTTCTGCACCATCTCGACGCTGGCTCGGCCGCTGACGAACATGCCGAGACCGGTGGCCGGGACATTGCCGGCCAAGAGCATCGCTCCGACCACCTTGTCGACCGCGTTGTGCCGGCCGACATCTTCGCGGACCATCAGCAGCGCTCCGGACCGATCGAATGCAGCGGCCGCGTGTACGGCGCCGGTCGCGTCGAACAATCGCTGTTGCGCCGCAACGGCGGCCGGCACCTGGCACAGCACCTCGAGTGGCATCGGGTCGGTGTCGGGCACCGGCGACAGCCGTTCGCTCATCTCGTCGAGTTGTTCGCTCCCGCACCAGCCACAACTGGAACTGGTCGTGCCCAAGCGCGGCGTCGGAGTGGGTGCCCGGCCACCGGTGTCGACGGTGACCACGTTGAACTCGGTGTCGACGGCGCTGCCGTTGGCGCAGTAGCGCACGCCGGTGACGGCGTGACCGTCGAGCAGACCATCGGTGTGGCAGAACCCGACCGCCAGTTCGAAGTCGTGGCCCGGCGTACGCATCGTGGTGCCGACCAGGTGTCCGTCGAGCTGGATCGTCATCGGTTCCTCGACGATCAGGTCGTCGGGCCGTCGGCGGGTGCCGTCGGGCGTGAACGATGTCACGAGAAAGCGCTGCGTGCGAGACCGACTCACGACGCCAGGCTACGGAACACAGCGGCGGCACGCGCCGGGGCGCCGTCAGCGAAGCCGAGATACAGCGAAGGCTCGGTGACCTCGACCTCCAACACCACGGGGCCGTCCGGAGTCGGCAGCAGGTCGATCCTGGCGTAGGCGGTCCGCGGCAACCGGGCGACGACCCGCTCCCCGAGCGCTACTTCGGCTCTTGTCGCCGTGCCTGCTTCGATCCGCTCCTCGGCGTACAGGCCGCCCTCGAAGACGACGGGCGCGGCCAGGATCGCCTGTTTGACGATTGCATGGCTGAACACGCCACCGAGAAAGACGAGACCGGTCTCACCTCGTTGGTCGATCTGTGCGAGATAGGGCTGCACCATCGCCGTCAGCCCGGCGGCGTGCACCGACATCAGGTGATCCAGAGCGACCTGCCTGTCGCCCCTGGTTCTCACCACGCCGTTCGAACCGGCCCCGATCGACGGCTTGATCACCAGATCGCCGGAGAGATCGGGCCAGCGAGATGGCGACTCACCGACCACGACGAACTCGGTGGGCACGACAGCGATGCCCTCCCGGGACAGCTCCGCCAGGTACCGCTTGTCGGTGTTCCATTCGACGAGCTCGATCGGGTTCCACAGACATGTCGACGATCCGACGTGACGCGCCCAGTCAAGGAAATCGGAGCGCCGCTCGTGGTAGTCCCAGGTCGATCGGATGATGACCGCCTCGAACGCCGACCAATCGACGGCGGGATCGTCCCACACGACCACTCGGGCTTCGGGCATCTCCCGGCAGAGCAACGACAGGTCGACGTCGAGATCGATCGCGCTGCGGCACGTGACCAGGGCTAGCACAGGCCAAGACTAGGTTCGCCCGGCTCGCCACGGCGTCCGCGGTCGAGCTGTTGCCGGTGGTGCGCCCGTCGAGCGCCGCGATGACCCGGCCAGGCGACTCAGCCGGGACGCGAACGAGCCCGGGCCGAAGCCCGGGCTCGTTCATTCGGTTTCGGACTCGCTCAGAAGTCGTGGTCGTGACCGCCGTGGGCGGCGGCCGCTTCCTCGGGCTTGTCGGCGACGATCGCCTCGGTGGTGAGGAACAGCGCCGCGATCGAGGCCGCATTCTGCAGCGCCGAGCGGGTGACCTTTGCGGCATCGATGACACCGATCTTCACGAGGTCCTCGTACACACCGGTGGCGGCGTTGAGGCCTTCCGAGCCGGAGAGTGCACGGACACGACTGATGACGACGCCACCCTCCATGCCGGCGTTCTCGGCGATCTGGCGCAGCGGCGCCGAGAGCGCCTTGGCCACCAGACGTGCCCCGGTTGCCTCGTCACCGGCGAGCTGGTCACCGACCGCTTCGACGGCATCGATCGAGCGAACCAGCGCAACGCCGCCGCCGGGCACGACGCCCTCTTCGATGGCCGCCTTGGTGGTGCTGACGGCGTCCTCGATGCGGTGCTTCTTCTCTTTGAGTTCGACTTCGGTGGCCGCGCCGACCTTGAGTACGGCCACGCCGCCAGTGAGCTTCGCCAGCCGCTCCTGGAGCTTCTCGCGGTCGTAATCGGAGTCGGTATTGTCGATCTCGGCCTTGATCTGCGAGATGCGGCCCTTGATGTCGGCCTCGTCACCTGCACCCTCGACGATCGTGGTCTCGTCCTTGGTGATGATGATCCGCTTGGCGGTACCGAGCAGGTCGAGGGTGGCGTTCTCGAGCTTGAGGCCGATGTCTTCGCTGATGACCTGGGCGCCGGTGAGGATCGCGAGGTCTTGGAGCATCGCCTTGCGACGCTCGCCGAAGCCGGGCGCCTTGACGGCCGCCGACTTGAAGGTGCCTCGGATCTTGTTGACGACGAGGGTGGCGAGCGCCTCGCCCTCGACGTCCTCGGCGACGATCACGAGCGGCCGACTGGACTGCATGACCTTCTCGAGGACGGGCACCAGATCGCGCACGGCGGTGATCTTCGACGACACGAGCAGGACATAGGGGTCGTCGAGCGCGGCCTCCATGCGGTCGGTGTCGGTGACGAAGTAGGGCGAGATGTAGCCCTTGTCGAAGCGCATGCCCTCGACCAGGTCGATCTCCATCCCGAAGGTCTGGCTCTCTTCGACCGTGATCACGCCGTCTTTGCCGACCTTGTCGATCGCCTCGGAGATGAGGCCACCGATCTCGTCGTCGGCAGCCGAGATCGCCGCGACCTGAGCGATCTGCTCTTTCGAGTCGACATCGACCGACAGCGATTTGATCGAACCGACGGCGGCCTCGACGGCGGCCTCGATGCCCTTCTTGAGGCTCATCGGATTGGCGCCGGCAGCCACGTTGCGCAAGCCCTCGCGGACCATGGCCCACGCCAGCACCGTGGCGGTCGTGGTGCCGTCACCGGCGACGTCATCGGTCTTCTTGGCGACTTCCTTGACGAGTGCCGCACCGATCTGCTCGTACGGGTCCTCGAGCTCGATCTCCTTGGCGATCGAGACACCGTCATTGGTGATCGTGGGGGCGCCCCACTTCTTGTCGAGCACGACATTGCGGCCCTTCGGGCCCAGCGTGACCCGCACGGCATCGGCGAGCTTGTTCATGCCCGCCTCGAGCCCGCGGCGAGCCTCTTGGTCGAACGCAATCTGCTTCGGCATCTTCGTATGTCCTCCGTTGGACGATGGTGTGCGCGAATACGAATCAATACCCGGCCAGCACTCTCACTGTCCGAGTGCTAGCACTCTACAACCGAGAGTGCTAAGCGGCAATCTGTCGAACGAACTGCCGCCACCGGCCGCTGCGCGTCGCCGACCGAATCGGTTCGCGAGGGTCAGCCTCCGGCGACAGCCGGGATGATGCTCACCGTGATGCCATCCGCGACCGCCGTGTCGAGACCGTCGAGATACCTCACGTCATCGTCGTCGACGAAGATGTTCACGAACTTGCGAAGGGCACCCGCTTCGTCGAGCAACCGGTCGGCAAAGCCGGCGTGGGCGGCCTCGAGGCCGGCGATCACCTCGGACAGCGTGCCAGGAGCGACCTCGACCAACTTGTTGCCACCCGAGAGGGGGCGAAGGGTGGTCGGGATGCGAACGGTGACTGCCATACTTGAAAAGATTACCGAGATGATCGGGATTTCGTTCCGCCACAGGAGGCCGTGATGAATGACCACACCGAGCGCTTCGGTTCATCGTTACGCGACCGCTGGATGCTCGACCCGGCGATCACGTATCTCAACCACGGGACCGTCGGCGCGCCGCCGCGCGAGGTGCTCGACTTCCAGCGAACGTTGAGCGACGAGATCGAACGAAACCCGGCGAAGTTCCTGCTGCGAGGGTTCGCCGACCACGCCGCCGTCGGAGGACCGTCGCGCATGCGCGACGCGATCTCCCATGTCGCTGCATTCGTCGGCACAGCGCCCGACGACCTGGTCTTCGTCGACAACATCACCACCGGAGTGAACGCCGTGCTTCGCTCGTTCCCGCTTCGCCACGGCGACGAGATCGCCGTCACCACGCTCGGCTACGGAGGTGTCGCCAATGCTGCGTCGTACGCCGCGCGCACGTCCGGAGCGACGCTTCGAACCATCGACATGCCATCACCGGGAGAACCGCCACATGTCTTCGTCGAGGCGATCGAGCGCGGGTTGTCCGCGGCGACCCGCATCCTCGTGGTCGACCACCTGACGTCGGCAACGGCGCTGATCCTGCCGGTTGCCGACATCGCCAGGGCGTGCCACGCCAGAGGTGTCCTGGTGCTCGCCGACGGTGCCCACGTTCCGGGCAACATCGCACTCGACATCGAGTCGCTCGGCGTCGATTGGTACTCGGCGAACCTCCACAAGTGGGCCTGGGCGCCGCGCAGCTGTGGGGTGCTGTGGACCTCGCCGGCTCAACAGCCGTATCTGCGCCCCGTCGTCACGAGCTGGGGTTTCGACAACGGCATCGCCGCCGAGTTCGACCTGCCCGGGACCCGCGATCCCTCGCCGTTCCTGAGTGCTCCCTTCGCGATCGGGTTGATGAACGAGTACGGCCTCGAGGCAATCCGTGACTACAACCACGGGCTCGCGTGGTGGTCGGGCCAGATGTTGGCCGACGCATGGGGCACCACCTTCGCCCCGCCCGAATCGATGGTCGGCTCGATGGCCACCGTGCCGTTACCGCCGTCGTTGGGGAGCAACCAGCGCGACGCCGATCGACTACGTGGGTCCCTGGAACGAGCAGGCATCGAGGCCCCGGTGCTCGTCGCTCGATCGGGGCTCGCGGTGCGGGTCTCTGCCCAGATCTACTGCGATCGGGAAGACGTCGAACGACTCGCTCAGACCGTGAACGAGCTCCCGGCGGCCTAACGTCAGCACATGCGCGTCGTTGCAGCCGTCGACAAGTTCCGGGGCACGGCCTCGGCAGCCGAAGTGGCGGCCGCGATCGGTCACGCCTGTTGGGAACGCGGCCACGACTGTGTCGAGATCGCGCTCGCCGACGGCGGCGAAGGTCTGCTCGACGTGCTCGGCGGAGCAAACCGGACCACCAGGGTCACCGGGCCGCTCGGACGTCCGGTCGACGCTCCGTGGCGGATGCACCGTGGCACCGCGATCATCGAGATGGCGCTTGCGAGTGGGCTGGTCCTCGCCGGCGGGGCCGAGGGGAACGATCCCCTGCAAGCGACGACGACCGGCACCGGGGAACTCATCGATGCAGCGCTCACCGCCGGGGCGAAGCGCATCATCGTCGGGCTCGGCGGCTCGGCCACCACTGACGGAGGCCTCGGCGCCCTCCAGGCGATCCGGTCACCCGCGCGACTCAAGGGTGTCGAACTGCTCGTGGCGTGCGACGTCACCACCACATTCGTCGACGCAGCCCGCGTGTTCGGCCCGCAGAAGGGGGCGACCCCCACGCAGATCAAGATGCTGACGAAGCGTCTCGAACAACTGGCGCAGCGCTACCAGGGCGAGTTCGGGATCGACGTGACCTCGATCGAAGGATCCGGCGCGGCCGGGGGCATCGCCGGGATGTTGGCCGCACTCGGGGGCACCCTGATGGCCGGGTTCGAGCTGGTTGCCGACGAGCTCGAACTGTACGACCGGATCGCGGACGCCGACCTGGTGATCACCGGAGAGGGGCACCTCGACGCACAGAGCTTTCACGGCAAGGTCGTCGGCAGCCTGTCGGAATTGGCCGCCGAATACGGAGTGCCGATCGCAGCGATCGTCGGCATCGCCGACGACGACGTCCGAGATCGGATTCCGACCTGGGCGATCGCCGACCGATACGGCGAGGAGCGAGCGCTTCGCGAACCGCTCTGGTGTGTCGAACGGATCGCAGGGGAGCTGCTGAGCGACTACGAGGCGTGAGCGTCGCCCGAGCAGATCGACCTGCCCGTCAGGGCCAGATCGTCGCTCGACCTCAGCCCGTCGTGGTCGTGGTGGCCTCGCCCGCGATCGGTGGGTTCGTCACGGCTACCGGCGTGGACGACAACTCGGGGGCCAGTTCGGCGAGCGTCTTGCCTGCCTTGTCGTTGCCGAGCATCAACAGGACCGACGCGCCATTGAGCGTGCCATCTCTCGTGGGCGGTGTCTCCGGCATCGGAGCGATCGTCTCGACCCCTCCCAGCACGGCTGCGAGTGAGTTGGCGACGACCTCCGCAGCGGGCAAAGTCGGTTCGAAGTAGATGACCGAAATGTCGAGATCACCGATGGTGACGGCCGAGTTCACGGCGTCGACCATGGTGAAGCCGTCGGTGGCAAGGGCACGACTCATCGAACTCGCCGAACCGCCCACGCCGTTCGCGTTCGCCACGATCACCGTGGCGCCGGTCTTGACCAGCGTCGGCAAGGTGGTGGTGGTCGGAAGGGTCGCGATGGGATCGGTGGACTCGGGTGCGACATCTTGCGAGTTGGACGGATCGTCTGCTGACGAACCGCTGGCGGGAAAGTCGGCTGCCTGCTCGCCACCGTCGCTGATCGATCGAAGAATCAGAAAGCCGGCGACCACCGCGAGTACGGCCAATACGATGGCGAGCGCACCACTGACCGGAGCACCACCATCGCTGACGCGCGTCGTGCGTCTCGGTATCTGACCCGAGCCATCAGGTCCGTCAATCATGCGTGCACGCCTCCCTGAGCGTCGGTACCGGTCTCGAGCCGCTCTCGGCGACGGCGCACACGTTGGCGCTGCAGACGGCGCACGACCAGGGGGTCGTGTTCGAGTGCCGAGGGCTGTTCGAGTAAATCGTTCAGCTCGGCATAGTACTCGTCGGCAGAGCATTGGAACCGCGCGCGCACGAGCACTTCCTTCGGCTCGTCGAACGTCCAGAACGTCCGCTCGAACTCCAACATGGCCTGCTGCCGCTCGGTGATCACCCGCACAGCCTGGCCGTCCGACGGGGTGTTTTACAAGCACCCCCCTCTAACTTGTCATTCGTGACCACTGGTGGTGAGACGGCTCGACCCCGGCAGCGCCCCTACCTGATCGGTGTGGCGGGCGGAAGTAACTCGGGCAAGACGACGATCGCGTCGCGACTGGCCGAGTTGATGGACGACGAGCAAGTCTCGCTCATCAAGCTCGACTCCTACTACGTCGAACGCTCGAACGAGCCGTTGGAGCAACGAGCGGCCGCGAATTACGACCATCCCGACGCCTTCGACTGGGATCTCATGAACGACCACCTCGCCGCTCTCACCGCGGGCGCATCGGTGCAGGTTCCGGTCTACGACTACGCGATCCACGACCGCTCCGACCGGCAGGAAACCGTGCACGCCGCCAAGGTCGTCGTGGTCGAGGGGATCCTGGTCCTGTGGGAACCTCGCCTTCGCGAGCGATTCGACCTCAAGATCTTCGTGGACACACCACCGGATCTGCGGATCATCCGGCGACTCCAACGCGACGTCGCCGAGCGGGGGCGCACACCCGAAAGCATCCTCGATCAGTATCTGGCGACCGTCCGGCCCAGCCACGAGCTGTTCATCGAACCGAGCAAGCGCTACGCCGACGTGATCGTGCCCGAGGGCGGGCTGAATCGCCCGGCCCTCGAAGTGTTGCTGGCGCGGGTTCGCGAACTCGCCAACGGAGCCTGACTGGCCTCGAAGCCGGCCGCTCGCCCCGGGCGGCTGCGGCCGAATCTGCGCCGACGTCAGCCGGCGGGCGCCGTGGTCTCGGTCGATTCCGTCTCGGCGGCCGGGGCCACGAGTCCCTGCAGCTCGTCGAGCGACTTGTCCGCGGTGTCGTTACCCATCGCGACCACGATCGACGCGTCACCGACTTCGCCGGACTCGACCGGCGCCGGGGTCGTGAGCTCGAGAACCACGATCGCTCCGCCCCCGAGGGCGAGGCGAACCGAGTTGGCGACCTCCTCGGCAGCAGGATTGGCAGGATCGAAGTAGACCTTCGACGTCGGCAGTTGACCTTCGGTGCTGTTGGTCGCATCCCCCGTCGAGAAACCGAGCCCTGCCAACGCGTCGGACATGCGGCCGGCGGCACCATTGATACCGCTGGCGTTCGCCACGATCAGCTTGGCCCCTTCGGTGACGAACACCAGGGTCGTCGTCGTGGTGGGGGCCATCGTGGTGGGGGGCGCCGCGACCGTGGTGGTGGGCGCGACCGTGACCGCGATCGATGTCGACGTGGATGCGTCGCCGGCATCGTCGCCTCCGCCACAGGCAGACAGCGCGAGCGCAGCGACGGCCACGACCGCGAGCGCGGACCGGCCGGTGACACGTTGACGACCACGAAGCGTGGCCTCTCCGTTCGAAGAGCTGGGCACGACCGATGCACGTTTCACGCCCTTGACGCTACTCAGTACGTCAAGGGCGTGCCGACATGTTCGTGTCGAACCGAATCGAGCCCGGTGCCGGAACCGAGTTCGGGACCGGGCGCACCGGCCGCGATCAGATCTCCGCGTCGACAGTTGCGAGCAGTTCGCTGATCTCGTCAGCGGTGATGTGCTCGGCGGCCGCCGCATCGAGCGACATGCGCCCGACCTCGTCGAACGAGGCGACCGTCGGCATCGACGGAAGGATCGCGATGACCTGCTCGACGACCTCTGCGTCCCATTGGCTGCCAGAGTGCTCATGCAGGATCGCGAAGGCCATCTTGATCGGCATCGCCGAGCGGTACTGACGGTCGTGGGTCATGGCATCGAGGGCGTCGCAGACCGCGATGATCCGAGATCCGAGCGGGATGTCGCGGCCGACCAGACCATCGGGGTAGCCGCCGCCGTCGACACGCTCGTGGTGCGAACGCACGATGTACGCAGCCGATGCGAGTGTCGGCTCGGCACGAAGCATGCGCTCCCCGTCGATCGAGTGGAGCTTGACCACCTCGTACTCCTCGACGGTGAGACGACCTGGCTTCTTGAGGATCTCGTCGGGCACTTCCACCTTGCCGACGTCATGCAACATGGCGGCGAGGCCGAGCTCGCGAAGCTGAGCACCCGACATGCGGAAACGCTCGCCGACCCGCATCGCCAACTCGCCGGTGCGAACGACGTGGTCGCGGGTCATCTGGTCCTTGGTGGCCAGATCCGACACGAATCGGTGGACGATCGGGCTCAACCCGAGCTCGAACGCCACGAGGGGATCCCGCACCAGCACCGGCGCCAGGATGTCCTGGGCCGAGCGGGCCATGCGCCTCGAGATGGCCATGCCGACACAGGCGCCGAGCACGCCGAGGGCGCCGGCGAGGTGCATCCACCAGAAGCCCGGCGTGTACATCTTCGTCGACATCGGCAGCAATGCCGTGACCGCCAGCAGGCTGAGCGACACGGATGCGATCAGGTTCGACACTTGGCGGCCGAGCTCGAAGAAGCGCAGCTGGCGCAGCGACAGGCTGCCGAATGCGATCACCATGGCGATCGTGACGATGATCGCCAACGGATCGGTGGGGGCCGGAGCGACGATTGCGTCCGGGAAGAACACCAACACCGAAGCGAGCAGGAAGACAGCGAGCAGGGACACCAGCGTCCAATCGCGCCAGCGGCGAGCTGCCCACCGGCCGAACGACGAGTGGGGGCGCAACAGCGGTGCCGCGACCGCCACGGCGATCGGCAGCGACAAGAAGGCAGCCGTCCGGAAGGACTCGGTGGTGTCGTAGAGCACGTCGGGCGTGGCCAGTCCGTGCACGAGCGGCATCACCGATGCGGCCATCAGAGCCGACCCGAGCAATCCGATCTCGGCCATCTCGCGTCGATCGGCGAGAGCGATCACGATCGTCGCCGCGATCACGCAGGCCATCGCTGCGACGACCACCAGGCTGAACAGCAACTCGGGGCGTTCCCAGCTCCGATCGCTCATCGGGCCGAACGACGTAAGGAGGGTCAGACCGATCAACGAGGCCGACATCACCAGCCAACCGACCCGTACCGGGGAGAGACGAGAGAAGTTCACGATGTTGTCATCGGACGTTCGTGCCCGCAGCTTGAACGTTTGTTATTGGTCAAGAGCCCGACGCCACGACCACGGTGGGTACCGACATCCCTCGCTTTGTGCCGGACGATCTTCGGGTCTCGCTGCGCATCTCACCACGTCACGGAGCCGAATTCGGTCGCCCGTCGACCATGATGAGGAGGTGTCCGGGCTCATCTCTCCTTCGAAGATCACCGCATGGCTCGAATGCCCGCACACCTTGACGCTCCACCACCGAGTGGAGACCGAGCAGTTGGAGGTCGTCCGCGGCGGCCTGGGCGAGATGGCCGAGATGTTGATGGCGAAAGGCCAGGCTCACGAAGACGCGGTGCTCGCTCGCTATGAAGCGGAGGGAAGATCGATCTACCGCGTGCCACCACGAAACACACCGGCCGACAGCACACCGACGGATACCACCGCGGCATCCAGTGGAAGCGACGTCGGCTGGGAGTCGTTCGCCGACTGGGTCGAACGGGTCGGCAACCCGATGGCCGACGGCTGGGACGTCATCTATCAGCTCCCGATGATCCACGACGGGGTACGCGGCGTCGCCGATTTCCTCGTGAGGGTCGAGGCTGCGGGCGACGTTCCCGAGCACTACGAAGCCGTGGATGCAAAGCTCGCCCGGCAGGAGGCGAAGCCGGGCCACGTGCTGCAGTTGTGCTTCTACGCCGACGCGCTCGAGGCGCTGACCGGCCATCGGGGCGAGCACATCCACCTCGAGTTGGGTTCAGGGCGGACCGAAACGATTCGGCTGACGCAGGTCGATGCGTATTGGCGCAGGATGAAAGGGCAGTTGGTCAGAGCGCTCGGTGGTGCAGCGAGTGCGGCGACGGTCGCCGAGCCGTGCAACCACTGCAACTTCTGCGAGTTCGCCGACGTGTGCAACAGCGGGTGGCGCGAGAACGACTCGCTCGTGTTCGTCGCCGGCATCCGTTCGGCCGACCGGGCCACGTTGGTCGAATCGGGCATCGGGACGATGGCAGCACTGGCAGCCGTCGACATCGATGCACCCGAGAACCCGATCGACGTCCGACACCTCGATCGGCTGGTCCACCAGGCCGACCTCCAGGTTCGGACCCGCGCTCGCTCGGACGAATCCGCCCCATTGTTCGAGATGGTCGAGCAGCGTTCGTCGACATCCGACAGCGAGACCGACGGTGACACCGATGGGGCCCGGCCGGGCGAACCGGCCGGCTTCGCGGCGCTACCGCGACCCGACGAGGGCGACGTGTTCCTCGATTTCGAAGGGCATCCGTTCTGGAAGCCCGAGGCCGGTCTGTTCTTCTTGTTCGGGCTGATCGAGCGATCCGACGACTCGATCGCCGCACACTCCGGTGACCCGCGCGTCGGCGGCCCCGAACACGACTGGGACTTCGTCGACTTCTGGGCTCACGACGAAGCGGAAGAGTCCAGCGCGACCGCCGCGCTGATACAGCATCTTGCCCAGCGTCGAGAACGCTTTCCCGACATGCACGTGTACCACTACAACCACACCGAGCGATCGGCGTTGCAGCGGCTCACGATCGAGCACGGCGTGGCCGAGTTGGCGCTCGAGGAGTTGGTAGCAACCGGCTGCCTGGTCGACCTGTACCCGATCGTGAGAGATGTGGTCCGGATCGGTACCGAGTCGTACGGGCTCAAGCACGTCGAGCTGCTGACGCCGTACCAGCGCAGCCACGACATCGATCAGGGTGCAGGGGCCGTCATCGAATACGAGCGATGGACGGCCGAGCCCGACCGCGCCCGCCGCGATCAGACCATGCTCGACCGCATCGCCCGCTACAACGAGGACGATGTCCGAGCGACACGAGCGGTGCGTGACTGGATCGCCACCCGGCATCCGGCCGGCGAGTCGTGGCGAGCGTCATCGCTCGATCCCGTCGAGCCGGATCCAGAGCTCGATCGCCGGATCGAGGCGCTGCACAAGTTCGCCGTCGGCGACCCCGAGCACTTGCTGGGGGACCTGCTCGGCTACTGGCGACGTGAGCGGCGCGCCGTGGCCGCCGATGCGTACCGATTGTCGATCGCCGACGAGGACGACCAGCTCGCGGCACCCAAGGCGATCTCCGGTCTGTCCTTCCTGTTCCTCGAGGACCAGATCAGCGAGACGACCGGGAAGCAGCTGAAATGGCCGGCGGCGGTGTTCTCGTATCCACCGCAGCCGATCGACGACGAGATCGGCCCGGGCACGACCATGATCATGGCGCTCAGCGAGCAGGAGTGGTCGTTCTTCAGGGTCGCCTCGGTCGACGCCGACGCGCGACGCCTGCGGCTGCATTGGGATGCCGCACATCAGGCCTCTGGGATACGACCGACCTCGGTCGTGGTCCACGAGACGTTCCAGGAAGGTGCCAAGCTCGACGCGCTGAGCGTGCTGGCCGACGAGATGCTGGCCGGTGGCGGCACCCGTGTGGGTCACTCGCTGTTGCGCCGCGAACCACCCCGGTTCCTCGATCCGCTCGACGGGCCCGGCGGCGGTGCATTCACGACGGACATCGACGACATCTGCCGATGGGCCGCCCGGCTCGACCGCAGTTGTGTCGCCGTCCAAGGGCCTCCCGGAACCGGCAAGACCTATACCGGGGCGCACATCGTGAAGGCCCTGGTCGACGCCGGTCAACGCGTCGGCGTCACAGCGATGACCCATCTCGCCAATGACAACCTGATGGCGGCGGTGGTCCAGCGCTTCACCGAAGACGGTGACGTGCGCAATCTCAAAGCAGTGCGCAAGCACGCCGTCGCACGCGTCGCCGGGGTGTCGTACATCAACGACAACACGAAGTGTGCCGAGGGCGATTTCAACGTCATCTCGGGCACGCCTTGGTTGCACGCCAGCCAGGCCATGCGTGACCATCCCGTCGACGTTCTGGTGATCGACGAGGCCGGGCAACTCGGGCTCGCCGACGCGATCGCGGCCTCGATCTCGGCGACCAATGTGATCCTGCTCGGCGACCCACAGCAGCTCCCGCAAGTGTCACAGGCCAGCCACCCCAATGGCGCCGGGGCCAGCTCGCTCGAGCACATGCTCGACGGAGCGACGACGGTCCCGTCCGAGCGGGGTGTCTTCTTGGACACCACGCGACGCATGCACTCCGACGTGAACGGGTTCATCTCCGACGTCATGTACGACGGTCGCCTCGGCGTTCATCCCTCGTGCGACGAGCAAACCACTCGTGAGGGCACCGGACTGAGATGGCTGCGCGTGGTGCACGACGGCTGCGACACCCACTCCGAGGTCGAGGCGCAGCGAGTCGCCGATCAACTCCGATCGCTGATGGACACACCGTGGACGAATCAGCGTGGCGAGACCCAACTGCTCCGACCGGCGGATTTCATGGTCGTGGCCCCCTACAACGACCAGGTCCGCTTGATCCGTAACGTGTTGAGCGCCAACAAGCGGACCGCGAAGGTCGAGGTCGGCACCGTCGACCGGTTCCAGGGGCGCGAGGCCGCGGTCGTGCTGTTCTCGATGGCGACGTCGTCGGCCGACTACATGCCGCGCAGCGCCGACTTCCTGTTTTCGAAACATCGCCTCAACGTCGCGATCAGCCGGGCCCGCTGCCTGGCCTTCCTCGTGTGCACCGACAAGCTGCTCGCGACCCGCGCGAAGACCGTCGAGGAAATGAAGATGATCGGCGCACTGTGCTCGTTCGTCGAACGTGCCACCACGGGCTGAGCGACCCGACATTCGATCACCGACCCGATGCGACACGATCGGGGGCATTCTGCAAGCGTGATCGGTGAGTCGACCAGCCAGCGATGGAGGACCAGCTTGACGACCCAGATCGACGCGGACGCAGTGCACTCGAAGTATCTCGCCGAGCGGGCCAAGCGTCTGCGCTCGGACGGCAACCAGCAGTACATCGAACCCACCGGCAAGTTCGCGTCGTATCTCCACGACCCGTATGTCGCGCCGGTCGAGCGTGATCCGTTGTTCGACGAGGTCACGGTCGCCTTCATCGGGGGCGGGTTCGCCGGGTTGGTGACCGGCGCCCGCTTGCGGCAAGCCGGTATCGAAGACGTCCGCATCATCGAGAAAGGCGGCGACTTCGGCGGGACCTGGTATTGGAATCGTTACCCCGGTGCTCAGTGTGACACCGCAGCGTTCGTCTATCTGCCCCTGCTCGAAGAGACCGGTCACATGCCGACCGAGAAGTACACGCACGCCCCCGAGATCCTCGAACACTCCCGACGTATCGCCGAGCACTTCGACCTCTACGACAACGCCTGCCTGTCGACCGAAGTCACGGATCTCGAATGGGACGACGAGTCGCGCCGGTGGATCATCCGTACCGATCGTGGCGACGTGATGCGTGCGAAGTTCGTCGCCATGGGGACCGGGCCGCTGCATCGACCCAAGCTGCCGGGCATCCCTGGGATCGAGCTGTTCGAAGGACACAGTTTCCACACCAGCCGCTGGGACTACGACTACACGGGTGGCGATCCCTCGGGCCGCCTGATGGAGCGACTCGCCGACAAGCGTGTCGGGATCATCGGCACCGGAGCGACGGCGGTGCAGTGCGTACCCCATCTGGCTCGTGCGTGTGCAGAGCTGTACGTGTTCCAACGCACGCCGAGCTCGATCGACGTGCGTAACAATCAACCGATCGACCCCGAGTGGTTCGCGACGCTCGAGCCGGGTTGGCAACAGCGATGGCTTACGAACTTCACGATCCTCCAGACCGGCGGGTTCGTCGACGAAGACCTCGTGAAGGATGGCTGGACAGACATCGCCCAGCGGATCCGTGACAAGCTGTTCGAGGGCCCGAACCCCGAGTTCACCCCTGAGGCGTTCGAGCGGGCCTACCACGAGAGCGACGACGAGAAGATGGCCGAGATCCGACATCGGGTCGATGAGATCGTCGAGGACCCGTCGACCGCCGAGGCGCTCAAACCCTGGTACCGCCAGTTGTGTAAGCGGCCGTGTTTCCACGACGAGTACCTGCAGTCGTTCAACAACCCGAACACCCATCTGGTCGACACCGACGGCAAGGGGGTCGAACGGATCGACGAGACCGGGGTGTGGGCCAACGGCAGGCATCACGAACTCGACTGCGTGATCTACGCGTCCGGTTTCGAGGTCGGCACCGAGTACGCCCGCCGCTCGGGCTACGACACGCTGGGCCGCGGCGGTCTCGCACTGTCGGAGAAGTGGGCCGAGGGCATGCAGACCCTGCACGGCATGCATGTGCACGGCTTTCCGAACATGTTCGTCGTGCAACACGCCCAGGCGGCCAATCTGATCTCGAACATCCCGCACAACATCGTCGAGGCAGCCGCGACGATCGCCGCGATCGTCGCGCATGCGCAAGAGGTCGGTGCCGACGAGGTCGAGGTGACCGAAGCGGCCGAGCGAGACTGGATCGACCAGCTCGAACAGGGTGCGCGCCGGTTCGGTGGCAATCTCGACTGCACGCCCGGCTACTACAACAACGAAGGTCAGGCCACGACCCGGGCCGGCATCCTGAACGGCCTCGGCTACCCGGCGGGGCCGGTCGCCTACTTCGCCTACATCGATGCGTGGAGGAACTCGGGAACGTTCGAGGGACTGACGTTTCGCTGAAAGACCCGACACCACACCCCGTTCTGTTCAGCGTCTCGCAGGGACGGTGCTGCAGTTTGCTGAACAGAACGGTCGACGTCGACACTGACACTGACACTGACACTGACACTGACACCGACACCGACACCGACAGGAACGACTATGGGGCTCACAGAAGCGATCGGATATGAAGTTCAGCCGTGCAACGCGGTCCAGCGCGGCATGCAACACGTCGCGTCGAGTCGCCCGGGCGCCTGGGCGTTCTCGAAGGTGCTGCATCACGCGGATCGGCGGCTCTTCGCCTGGAGCAAGGGCCGGGTCACGGTGCCGAGCATCCTCGCCGGCCTGCCTGTGCTGATGGTCACCACCACAGGCGCCAAGAGCGGATCTGCCAGAACCATGCCGCTGCTCGCCGTTCCCGTCGGCGACGATCTGGCGATCATCGGTACGAACTTCGGCCAGACCAACACACCGGGATGGGTGTTCAACCTCGAGGCCGATCCTCACGCCACGGTCGAATACCGGGATCGACGCGTCGCCACGATCGCACGACACGCCAGCGATGACGAGTTCGACATCGCGATGACTGCTGCGTCACAGGTCTATCCGGGCTACGCCAAGTACCGCGAACGGATCTCGGGTCGCGAGGTCCGGGTCTTCGTCCTCGAACCGTCGACGCCGTAGGAAGCCTGAAATGGGAACCTCCACGCGCCGCTTCGACACCGACGTCGCGGTCATCGGCAGTGGGTTCGGCGGCTCGGTATCGGCGCTGCGCCTCTCCGAGAAGGGGTACCGCGTCACCGTGTTCGAAGCCGGCCGTCGGTTCGATGCCGGGGATTACCCGGCCACCAATTGGAATCTGCGCAAGTTCCTGTTCGCTCCCCGATTGGGGATGCGCGGCATCCAGCGGATCACATTGCTCAGCGATGTACTGGTGCTCTCGGGTGCCGGAGTCGGCGGCGGATCGCTCGTGTATGCGAACACGCTCTACGAGCCGCTCGACCAGTTCTATGCCGACCGGCAGTGGGCCCACATCAGCGATTGGCGATCGGAACTGGCGCCGTTCTATGCCCAGGCCAAGCAGATGCTCGGAGTCACGACCGCGCCCGACGACTCCCCCAACGACGACGTGATCCGCGCGATCGGGGAACGCATGGGTGTCGGTCACACCTACCACCCGGCCGAGGTCGGCGTGTACCTCGGCGAGTCAGGCGTGAAGGTGCCCGATCCGTACTTCGGCGGGGTCGGCCCCGACCGAACGGGCTGCATCCGCTGCGGGGGGTGCATGGTCGGATGCCGTCACGGCGCCAAGAACACGCTCGATCGCAACTATCTCCATCTTGCCGAGCGGGCAGGGGCGGCGGTGCTGCCCGAGCGGCAGGTCACCGATCTCATCGCTCTCCCCGACGGCGGCTACGAGATCGTGTCCGAGCGACCCGGTCCGCGCCGCGGACGCTCGATCCAGCGTCACACCGCGGCGCAGGTCGTGTTCTCGGCTGGGGTGCTCGGCACCGTCAAGCTGCTCGCCGAGCTCAAGTCACGGGGCCGGCTCCCCCACATCTCGGATCGACTCGGCGAACTGGTGCGCACTAACTCGGAGTCGATCCCCGGGGCCTCGACGCGCGACCGAACCGACGCCGACTACTCGGCAGGGCTGGCAATCAGCGCGTCGATCCATCCGAACGAACACACCCACATCGAGGGGGTCCGCTACCCCACCGGGTCGAACTCGATGGGCCTGCTCGCCACGGTGCTCGTCGATGGGGAGGGCCGGATGCCCCGTCAGGTGCGCTTCCTGGGAGAAGTCCTCCGGCATCCGATCCGATTCGTGCGGAGCCTGTCGGTACACCGTTGGTCCGAGCGCACCGTGATCCTGCTCGTCATGCAGGGGCGCGACAACAGCATCAACCTGCGTTGGAAGCAACGCCGCAACGGCGTCCGGCTTCGGTCCGAACAGGGCACCGGCGAACCCAATCCCTCGTTCATCCCCGAGGCGGTCGACGCAGCCCGACACGCCGCGGACATCATGGGTGGCGACGCGTTCGGTTCGGTCAACGAGGCGGTGCTCGACGTGCCGATCACCGCCCACATCCTCGGTGGCTGTGTGATCGGCTCGTCCCCTGAAACGGGCGTGATCGATCCGTACCAACGGATCTTCGGGCACCCCGGGTTGCACGTGGCCGACGGGTCGGCGATCAGCGCCAACCTCGGCGTCAACCCGTCGCTCACGATCACCGCCCAGGCCGAACGGGCCATGGCCTACTGGCCCAACTACGGAGACAGGGATCAACGTCCCGAGCTCGGTGCTGCCTACCGACCACTCGAACCGATCAGCCCTGTCGCTCCGTCGGTGCCGGTCGGAGCGCCGGCCGCGCTGCAGTGGTGACCGGCGGCCGCTCGTTCCCCGCATCTTGTCGATCTGCGCCGGCGACAGCGATACTGCTGCCGTGACAGCCCCACACATCGGTGACGTCGAGTTCCGCGACCTCCTCGAGCTCGAATCGCACGGGCCCGACACCTTCGTCGGGATCGCGGCCCGTTATCCCTGGGGCTCGCGTCTGTTCGGTGGCCAGGTGATCGCGCAGGCGACCCGTGCTGCCGCTGCCACCGTCGATCCCGACCGCGCGGTCCATTCGCTGCACTCGTACTTCATCCGTCCGGGTTCGCCGAACGAGCCGATCAGGTACGAGGTCGAGCGCCTGCGCGACGGGCGATCCTTCAGCACACGCCAAGTCGTGGCGAGGCAATCGGCCGGGGCGATCCTCAACCTGTCGGTGTCGTTCCAGCGTGACGAGGACGAAGCAGATTCCCAGCCGGCATCGATCCCCGAGGGGCTGCCGCGGCCGGACGACCCGTCGTTGCAGGACTATTCGTGGGGAAAGCTGCTCGACCGCCGCGCTGTGGAGTCACCCGACGGCCGACTCGGCTACTGGATCCAATTGACCGCCGACGTGGGCGACGACCCGATCGATCACACCTGCGCACTCGCCTTCATGTCGGATGCTGCACCGTCGCGGGCAGCCAGGTCGCCGCATCCGGACTTCAAGGGGGACACCAGTGACCGCAATCGATTCCAGGGAGCCAGCCTCGACCACGCGATCTGGTTCCACCGCCAATGCCATCCCAACGAGTGGCATTGGTTCGACACACGATCGCACGGACTGGCGGGAGCGCGTGGCCTGGTGACCGGCGACGTGCTGTCCGAGCACGGCGTACACGTCGCGACGATCGCCCAGGAGGTGTTGCTGCGTCGTCGGCGCAGCGATTGACACACAGGTGAGCGCGGCATCGGACACGTCCGATGCCGCGCTGCACCAACTTCGCTTCGTGAGGTTCAGCCGGGGAAGGCGGCGTCGAACGCTGCCGTCAGCTCGGGCGTTGCGGGGCCGCTGTAGCCACAGAAGTTCACGATGCCGTCGGCTGCGGTGACCAGGTACTGCTGACCGACGACGAATTCGAAGCCGTCGATCAAGGCCGGCGTGCCGGAGGACCCCTGCAGCACCACGGTGTCGGCGTCGCCTCCGGTGTACCAACGGTCGACCGTGAGCGTGACCGAGCTGCCCTCGACCGACGTCGCTGTTCCGGCGAAGGCGGGCGACATGTCGGCGAGGATCGCCACGTCGAACATGATGCACGACGACATCACGTTGCTGTCGCCGAGCGACAGTTCGAGGGGCGGCCCCGAGGCCACCTGGTTGGCACCGCCCCCACCGAAGTCGCCGATGATCACGGCACTGCCGATCGCCGCGATGGCGGCGGCGGCCGCACCGCCGAGGACGATCCAGTTGCGACGCCGACGGGCCTCGGCCGTGGTGCGCGTGGCGACCGGGATGGCGCCGGGCTGGTCCGAGGTCGGGTCGGTGGTGGGTTGGTCGAGAAGTGGGGTGTTCATGATCTGCTCCAATCGGGTTCGGGACGACGGCGTCGCCGCTGATTCGACGGGCACGCCGGGGTGCATCGGGTCGAGTCGTCCGAGTTGTTCGCGCAGCTCGTCGTTCATGGCCGATGCTCCCTTCCGTGTCCGAACCCTTCCTGTCCGGCAAACGCGGAATTCTGTCGGTCCATCGAAGAAATGATCTTGTCTTTCGCTCGCTTGAGTCGGAGGCTGACAGCGTTCGGGGTGGTGTCGAGCACGATCGCGATTTCGCGCGGGGCGAGTTGTTCCCACGCCCAGAGTCGGATCAGTTCCCGATCCGGCTCGTCGAGCTCGAGCAGTGCCAGTTCGAGGGTGTCGTGATCACCGCCGTCGGCCGGGTGCCGGACGACGCCCTCTGACATGCCGGGCTGAGCGGCGACCCGGCCGACGAGCTGGAGTCGGCGTTGCGCGCTGCGTCGATGATTGGCGAGGCAGTGCTTGGCGACGGAGTAGCACCAGGGAAGCGGGTCGTCGCTCGGCACGTGCTCCAAGCGACGCCAGATCACCAGCAACGAGTCGTTGAGCACCTCGGATACATCGGCCGCGTCGGCGCGTCGTCCGAGGTAGCGCTGGAGCGGTTCGTACACGACGTCGACGACGGATTCGAACCGTGCTCGTCGATCGAGATCGGCAGTGGCCATGTCCCCCATCCCCTCGCGCTTCGCTCAGCGGATTCCGGTGTCGTAGTCGAGCGTGAGATTCAGCGTCTGGCCGTTCACGATCACGACCGTGATCGGTGGCGCCGTGCCGAGCAGGCCGTCAACTGCTTGTGCGGCGACCGTCAACTCGCCGGCCGGGACTGCGAGCGAGAGCGTGCCATCGACCGCCGTAGCTCCCCGCGCGACTTCCGAGCCGTCGACGTCGGTGACGATCACGACCGCATCGCCGACGGGCCGGGGCGCGCAGTCGGGTGAGGGCGGATCAGTCTCGACCGGGCAGACCGGACCCGCCAGGGCGATGAGTTCGAGATGGCCCGTATCCGCCGGCACGGTGGTACCCACCGTCGACGAATCTCCGGTGCCACCACACCCCGTGTTCGCGAGGGCGGCAACAGCGACGAGTAGGAGCAGCCGCTTCACACGATTCAGACGTCCCGCACCGCCCTGCGGTTCCCGAACCCGACCTGTGCGGGTTCGAGCTGCACGCCCATTCGACGCGAGCGCCGTCAGGCCCTGGCGTCGGGGAGCTTCACCGTGAACCGCGCGCCTCCCAGCCAGGCGCTGCGCTGGACGGACACGGTGCCGCCATGGTCGGTCACGATCTCGAGCACGATCGCCAGCCCGAGCCCTGAACCGCCGTCCTCTCGGGTCCGTGCGTCGTCCGCCCGCGCGAATCGCTCGAAGATCCGCTCGCGGAGGTCGTCGCGCACCCCCGGCCCGTCGTCGTCGACGTCGAGTACGACGAATCCGTCCTCGCTGCTCACGTGTAGCGCTACCGCCGCGACGGCATGCCGCATGGCGTTGTCGAGCAGGTTGCGTACCACGCGACCGAGATGGTCGGCGTTGCCGCGAACCTGGCCTGCCGATACCCCAGTGACATCGATGGTCTTGGGGGACGGACCGCGTGCCACTTCGGCCAACACGAGGTCGTCGAGATCGATCAGTGATCCGCCCGAACCCGTCTCGCCCGACCCGGGACGTTCGTGCCGGGCGATGAACAACAGATCGTCGACGAGACGCTGCATGCGGAGGTCCTCGTCGAGGATGTCCCTGGCCGTCTCGCGCCATCCGTCGTGGTCGGCGGCGGCGAGCGCCACCTCCGCTTCGTGCCGGATCACCGCGATCGGTGTACGCAACTCGTGAGACGCGTCGGACACGAATCGGGCCTGGCGATTGCTCGAGTCCTCGAGTCGGTCGAGCATCGCGTTCATCGTCACCGCGAGCCGGCCGATCTCGTCGTTCGCCGCCGGCACGGGAACGCGGTGGTCGAGCTGCTTGCCGCCGATCGCAGCGACCTGGGCGCGGATGGCATCGACCGGACGCAAGGCCCGGCCTACGACGAACCAGACCATTGCGACCATCACGACCATCAACGCCGGGACGCCGACCAGCAAGGCGCCGAGCAACACACGCTGATCCCGCTCGAGGTCGTCGAGGGTGGTTCCCACGATGATCGTGAAATCAGCGGCCGAGTCGGTCGGGTGCACGTGGATTCGAAACCGTTCGTCGGACAGCGCCGCGACTTCCTCGGTTCGGGTCGATTCACCGGTGCGAGACGTCACGAGCGGCTCGCCGTCCAGGTTCTCACTCGCAGACACGATGCGGCCGGAACCATCCGCGATCTGGACCAGCCCGGCCTCGTCGCTCTCGATCGCGACACTCGCCGGCGAGGCACCGCCGTCGAGGAGGCTCTCGATGTCGACCGCCCGCAACTCGAGAGATGTGTCGATGGAGCCCAGCCGGGCGCTGCGAAGGGTGGTAGCGAGCGCGACACCCGCGACCAACAGGGCGACCAACACGACGAGCGACGCACCCAGCGTCGCTCGCACACGAACCGACTGGACCTGTACCTTCACGAAGAGGTTTCGATCAGTCGGTAGCCCGACCCGCGGACCGTTTGGATCGAGTCGGTGCCGAACGGCTCGTCGATCTTGCGACGAAGATGACGGACATACACCTCGACGATGTTGGGGTCTCCTTCGAAGTCGTAGTCCCACACATGGTCCAGCATGTCTCGCTTCGAGACCACATCGCCGACATTCGCGATCAGGTACTCGAGCACCGAGAACTCACGCGAGGTGAGCTCGATCTCGCTATCGCCTCGGCGGCACTGCCGTTGGGCCGGATCGACGCGAAGGTCGCCGGCGACGAGTTCGACCGGTCGCTCGGGCTGCCCCCGCCGGAGTAGCGCTCGGAGACGGGCCACGAGCACCACGTGAGCGAATGGCTTGCGCAGGAAGTCGTCGGCACCGGTGTCGAGCGCCTCGGCTTCGTCGAGGTCGCCGTCCTTGGCGGTCAGCATCAAGATCGGGGTCCAGTTGCCGGCGTCGCGCAGCTGGCCGCACAGCTGATACCCGTTGATGCCCGGCAGCATGATGTCGAGCACGATCGCGTCGTACGGATGCTCTGTCGCCATCCACAGGCCATCGGTGCCGTCGAGCGCGATATCGACCGCGAATCCGTCGGCCTCGAGCCCGCGCTTGAGCGACATCGCCAGCTTTTTCTCGTCCTCGACGACGAGCAAGCGCATCGCTGTGGCCTCCTGATTCGTCGACCCGCCTGGTGCCGGTCGACCCGATGTTGCCACGTCGAAGCTGAAGGTTGCCTGAACGTGGGCGGTGCGATGCCATTGACGACCTCGCCGTTCACCCACCCGTTGCCCCGCGCGTCGTTCAGGAGGCTTTCAGGAAGCGGAACCCATGATGCGGACAGCACACGACCTGACCGACGATCGACGAACGAACGGACACCAAGATGAACGCCACCACGACCGGTCCGGCTCGGACCCCTGCGGTCGAGCTACGGCAGCTGAGCCACCGCTACGACAGCCAACTGGTGCTGCGGAGCGTCGATCTCAGCATCGAGCGCGGCGAGATCTTCGGCTTCCTCGGCCACAACGGGGCCGGCAAGACGACCGCCGTGAACATCTTGACGACGCTGATCGAACCGACTGCCGGGTGGGCAAGCGTGTGCGGTTTCGACGTCGTCACCGCGCGCAGCGAGGTGACGCAGCGAATCGGTTACCTCCCCTCGGACGTACGGATGTACCCGCACCTCACGGCCCGCGAGAACCTGGAGTTCTTCGCTGCCCTGTCGGGCCTGGTCGACGTGTCGACGGCCGTGTCCGAGACATTGGACTACCTCGACTGCGGCCCGCTCGCGGATCGCCGGGTCGGGTCGTTCTCGACCGGGATGCGACAACGGATCGGGATCGCCCAGGCGATCGTGCACCGGCCGGAGGTGCTGTTTCTGGACGAGCCGACCAGCGGCCTCGACCCGGTCGGCGTACGTCAGCTACGCGAGACCATCCAGCGACTCAACCGCGAGTTGGGCATGACGGTGTTCATGAACACGCACCTGCTGTCGGAGGTCGCCAAGGTCTGCACGACGATCGGTGTGCTCAATCACGGTGAGCTGATCTACAAGGACACGATCGAGGCGACCACCAGCCGGTTTCCGGACGAGGCATCCCTCGAGGACATCTACGTCAAGATGGAAGCTACGAGTGCGGGTGCCGCGACATGATCACGACGATCGCGTCACACCAGATCCTCGCCCTGCGACGGCAGCGGGTGTTCATCGCGCTGCTGGGGATCCTGTTGGCGATGACGGCGCTCGCCGGGGTGCTGGGCTGGTCGAGCCATCGCACGATCGTCGGCGTCTACGGCGAGGCCACCAGGCTGCTCGCAGCACAGGGCCAGCCGGCGCCCGCCAACCCGTTCACGCTCAAGCCCACGCTGGCCCTGTTGTCGAACATGGTGATCTACATCCCATTGATCGGCGCGTTGCTCGCGCTGGTGCTCGGTCACCTCAGCATCGCCGACGACGAAGCAGGGGGTGTCGGACGGCTGGTGTTCTCGCGACGTGTCTCGAGGAACACGTATCTCGCCGGCAAGGTGACCGGTGCCGCCGCCGTGCTCGCCGTGATCCTCGCGTCGAGCCTGGTCGTCAGCGCCACGTCTGTCTGGATCGTCAACAGGACGGTTCCGACGATCGCTGAACTCGGCCGGCTCGGGCTGTTCTACGGCCTGTCCTGGCTGTATCTGCTGGCGTTCGCGTTGATCGGCATGATCGCCGTGCTCGCGACACGAAGCAAACCGATCGCCCTGTTGTCGGCGATGGGAGCATGGCTCGTGATCACCTTCGTGATCCCCCAGTTCACGTCCGGACTGCGCCCGACCGCATCGCTCAACCCGATCATCGATCCGGTCAGCACCTCGCAGACCTTCTTCAAGGTCACGTCGAAAGCACGACCGTTCTCGGTCGTCGAGCAGTACAAGACGGTCAGCGGGCGCATCCTCGAGACCGCACCATCGGAACCGATGGCACAGACGATCGCACGAACCCTGCCGCTGGCGCTGCTCGCGATCGTGCTCATCGCCATCGCAGCTGTGCTGCTGAGTCATCACGACTTCTCGAGGGGTGCCGGTGATGAATGACTCCGCGCGACGCATCCTGACGCTCGCCAAACACGAGTACCGAGCGGCAGTCCGCAGCCGAATCCTCTCGGTCCTGCTCGGCATCCTGGTCAGCGTCACGGCAGTCTCGGTGTTCATCGCCTCGGTCGACTATCGCAGCCAGGTCGCCGACTATCGCGCCTATGTCGCCTCCGCCCAGGCCGGCGGAGTGCAACGCATCGCGCCCTCTCCCCTGCGCCCGCTGTCACTCCTGCGGGGCGCCACCGAATACCTCGAGATCATCGGTGCGGTGATCGCGATCACGCTCGGCTACCTCACCATCGCGAGGGAGCGCACCAATCGAACCTTGACCCTGCTGCGCTCGCGACCGGTCACCGCCGGAGAGCTCGCCGGCGGCAGCCTGCTCGGCGCGGTCGGCATCATCTCGACGCTCGTCGTCGTCACCGGAACGGCCGGCGTCCTGCTCGCCGGTCTGGTGGGCAACGACTGGATCAACGCCGCCCAGGCCGTCAGGCTCGGCCTCGCAGCTGTCTCGGCCGTGATCTACATGATGGTCTTCTATTGCGTCGGCGCCGTGGCAACGGCGCGGTCGAAGGTCGCCGCCAGCGGCCTGATGATCGCACTGGGGATCTGGCTGCTCGTGGTGCTGATCATCCCGCAGCTCGGTGACACCCTCGACGCCGACAACCAGATTCCCGGAGGGCTGTTCAAGGCGTTGGGTCTCAACCGGGAGGGCGAAACCCAGATCCTCAGTCACTTCCACACGTACGAGACCACACGAGTCGGCATCGAGGAGGCGTCGTTCGCGAAGCACTACGAGCGTTTCTCGTTTGCGATGACCGACGTCTTGGACAAGTACCGCGAGTACAGCCTCAGCCAATTGCTCCACGAGAAGTGGCATGACATCGCGTGGCTCGTCGTCTATCCGCTGCTCGCCCTCGCCGCTCTGTGGCAGAGCTTCCGCCACCAACCGACCATCCCCACAGGAGATCTGCAATGACATCCACGATCGACCGCCGACCACCCCGCCGAGCTCGCGGCCTGCGGTTCGGGGTCCTGCTCGCAGTCGCCACCGCCGCACTCGCTGCCTGCGGCAGTGGCTCCTCGCCCGGGTCCGCAGGTGGCACGACCCAACCGGCGGGCGCGAGTTCGCAACAGCCCACCGGCGACCAGGTGCTGCCGGTCACCTCGAACCCGATCACCAACACGTCGACAGTGGAACTCCTGACCATCGACTCGGTGCTCGTCGAGAACAATGTCGACCCCGCCACCGGCAAGGATGCCGACGACCACCTCGAGATCGCTCTGACCAATACAGGTACGAGCGAACTCACCGGCTTCGAGGTCTTCTACACGTACGACGACACGACCGATGGTGTGACCGAGAGCTACTACATGAAGCTGCCCGCCGACTTCACCATCGCCGGTGGCGCGAGTCGAGTCGTCCATTTCGACAACAGCGACGCTCCCGACCACTTCCCCGACAACACGTTCAGCCTGTACCACACCTCGCTCAACGCGATGGACGTCGCCGTCGTGGTGAGCGCCACCGGCGCCGCTCCCCAGACGATGACCGTGCAGAAGGACAAAGGCGGCGAAGAGGTCGCCGACTGATCACGCGACAACCGGTCACCGGTGACGCGACCGCATCACTGGGTGCCCGGTGCGGTCAGCGTGACCGAGTCGAACACGGCTCCGGATCGATTCGCGGCGCCGACCTGCAACCGGTCACCGTACCGATGTCGCCACCGGCGCCGCTCCGCTCGAAGAGGTCATCCCTCATCGTGCCGGCGAAAGCGAACCCCGATTCGGACGTCCCCTCACCAACGGATTCAGCGGCCGTTCAGGTTGTCTCGGTCAGACTTCCACGCGGTCCGGTGCCGATGCCACCGAGACCCCGTCGAGAGACGGCGACCGTGGCTGGAGAACCCGATGGACCGAACGATCTTCCGATGGATCAACGATCTATCAGGTCATTCCACGGTGATCGACGACTGGTGGAAGTTCTATGCGAAAGCGGGCATCGTCCTGTTCGCAGTGCTGCTGCTCCTCGCCTACTTCGACGCCCGCCGAAACGACGATCACGAGGCGCTCGCGGCGTCGATCTGGGCCGGTGGCGCGGCGCTCGTCGCGCTCGGGATCGGTCAGTTGATCGGTCGCACGGTCGGCCGCGCCCGCCCCTACGACACGCTCGACCATGTGCATCTGCTCGTCGCGCGCACCACGGACTTCTCGTTTCCGAGTGATCATGCGACCGTCGCCGGCGCTGTGGCGGTCGGCATCCTCCTCGCGAATCGTCGATGGGGCACCGTCGCGATGATCTCAGCGGCACTCATGGCGTTCGCTCGCGTGTACGTCGGTGCGCACTATCCGGGCGATGTGCTCGCTGGGTTGCTCCTCGGTGCGACCGTCGCTGTTGCCGGCCACATGGTCGTGGTTCCCCTGCTTCGCCGACTCGTCGACAGGGTTTCGGCGACGCCCGTGCGCCGACTCGTCACCAGCGCCGCCTGAGCGCTCGACGCGATTTGGGGACCGTTTTGCACGGACCCACATGGCCGTCGCTCCGCCGCGCACGCACACGGACACGCTGGTCGGCCAGGCGTCGCGTTGCGTCCAGTGAGGTGCCAAATCAGGCCAGAAATCGACATCCACATCGTTAACCGAGCGCGAACCTCGTCACAACCGACCACTAACGGGCTGCGCCGTACCGTCGCATCCGATCCGCATCCGCAGATCGCGACCGTTCCGACGAAGGAGCACCCCCAACGTGACCACCATCGACCTCAAGCCGGCGAAATCTCCCGCCAGGCTGATGCTCAACAAGGTTCCCGAAGTCACCCTGTATTTCTGGATCATCAAGATCATGGCGACCACCGTCGGCGAGACGGCCGCCGACTATGTACTCGAGCACACCGGGCTCACCGTCGCCAAGACCACCTGGGTGGCACTCGGTGTGCTCGCGGCGGCACTGCTCGTCCAGTTGCGCGCACGCAAGTACGTGCCGGCCGTCTACTGGTTCGCTGTCGTCGTGATCAGCATCGTCGGCACGCTCATCACCGACTATCTCACCGACGAGCGCGGCGTGAGCCTGTGGATCTCGACCGGGATCTTCACCGCAGCACTGATCGCCACGTTCGCGACCTGGTACGCGAGGGAGCGGACGCTCTCGATCCATACGATCGTCACGACCGAACGCGAAGCCTTCTACTGGCTCACCATCCTGTTCACGTTTGCGTTGGGTACGGCCGCCGGTGACCTGTTGGCCGAGACGGTCAATCTCGGCTACTTCGTGTCGGCGGTGTTGTTCGCAGCGGCGATCGGAGCGGTGACGGCTGCCTGGTACTTCTTCGACCTCAATCCGGTCCTGGCGTTCTGGATGGGCTATATCCTCACCCGACCGTTGGGCGCCTCGATGGGCGACCTGCTGTCGCAGCCGCGTGAGGATGGCGGGCTCGGGCTCGGCACGACCGGCACCAGCTTCCTGTTCCTCGGAACGATCCTCGCTCTGGTGACGTTCCTCACGATCACGAGACGAGATCAGGCAGACCCCGTGCTGGTGTCGGACCTACCCGAGCACGACCACATCGACGCAGCGTTCGTGACCGACCCGGCGACCTGACCACATCGACGCTCGACGGTCACTCGTGGCCGAGGACTCCGGGGCAGGCAACGGTGAACACCGGTGCCTGCCCCGGTCGCGTGAGCTCGATCCTCAGATCGTGGGCATCGGCGAGCGAGCGAGCGAGCGACAGGCCGATTCCGTGCCCGGCAGCGCTGGAGTCACGTCTGGTGAAGATGCGATCGACACGCTCGGCCGGCACGCCGGCACCCTCGTCGCCGACCGCGATCGTCGCGCCGGTGCCTCGCCGTCGCACCGTGACGTCGATCGTGCCGGCGCCGTGTTCGACGGCGTTGTCGACGAGCACCGAGAGGATCTCGCGCAGTATCTGGGGCGGGCACCGGACCAACGGGGCGTCCCGAGCGACGTCGATCTCGAGGCGCCGGCCCAGTTCGACGATGCGCTTGTCGAAGGCGGCCCGCAATTCCTCACACAACTGGTGGAGGTCGGATGCGCCACCTTCGATCGGGCTGTCCCGAGCGACTGCCAGCAGTGTCGCGATCGTGGTCTGCAGACGGTCGACCTCGCCGAGCGCGCGTTCGAGAACCAATTCCCGGTCCTGCGCCGGATCGATCACTGCGCTCTCCAGTTCCAACCGAAGACTCGTCAGCGGCGTCGACAGCTGATGTGAGACATCGGCCGCGAACGAGCGCTCGCGACCGAGCAAGCCCGCGAGCCGGCCGGCAGTGCTGTTGAGGGCCACGCCGGCGCGATCGAGTTCGGCGACTCCGGACGAGTCGACCCTGGCGGTGAAGTCGCCGTCGCCCAGCCGCACCGCGACGGCGACCACGTCCTCGAGCGGCGCCACCAGACGACGCGAGAGTGCGGCAGCCAATCCTGCCGCCAGGACGACCGCCGCCAAGCCGCCCAACGTCATCAACGTCCAGGAACGCTGAGTGGCCCGAGCGACCACCGACCAAGGCTCGGCGACCCGCACCGCCCCGACGACCTGGTTCTCGTCGACGATCGGCACCGCCACGACCAACTCGTCACCGCTGCGTCCGTCGACCACGTCGCCACCGAGAGCTCCGAGCACCGGCTGATCGCCGTCACCGGGCCCGACACCGCTCACCAACGTGCCACCAGCGTCGTAGACAGCGCTGATCGCGTCGCCGGGCGGCGGAGGCAACTGGAACGGATCACCGCCCTCGAGACCCGTGTCCGGCAAGGCGAGCAGCACCTCGGTCGCCGCCTGCTGCAACTCGGACACCTCGCTGCTCCGGTTTCGTGAGGCGGTGACCGCGGCGAGGGGCACCGCGAACAATGCGATCGCGACGAGCGTCACCACGACCATCGCGAGCAGGATCCTGCGCCTCACGGCGGACCCATCCGATAACCGACACCACGCACCGTCGTGATGCAACTGGGTTCACCCGGCCGATCGAGCTTCTGACGCAGCGCCCAAATGTGGATGTCGAGCGTCTTGGTCGAACCGAACCAGTTCTCGTCCCACACGTCGTCGATCAGCTCGTCGCGAGGCACGACCCGATGGCTGTTCGTGATCAGCTTCCAGAGCAGGTCGAATTCCTTCGGGCGGACGTCGACGACCTCTCCACCCGCCCGCACCGCACGGGTCGCCGCATCGACCGTGACCGCGCCACACGAGCGGCCCGTCGAGTCGTTGGTCCCACGACGCACGCACACACGGACCCGTGCGAGCAACTCGGCGAGCCGGAACGGCTTGACCAGATAGTCGTCGGCGCCGGCATCGAGGCCCAGGACCATGTCGGCCTCCTCGCCGCGGGCCGTGAGCACGAGGATCTGCAGGTCGGGGAGGCCGGCCCGCAGCCGGCGGCACAGATCGAGCCCGTCCTCGTCAGGCAGACCGAGGTCGAGGATCGCGAGGCGCGTCGAGTCGTCGATCAGCGCGTCGGCCTCGGTTGCGGTCGTCGCCAGAACGGCTCGATACCCCTGCGCGGTGAGTGTCCGCACCAGTGACGGCCCGATCCCCGGATCGTCCTCGACGATCACGATCGACGCCGGCGGATCGACGTCGCCGCTCACGATGCACCGGGCGTCGTCGACGAAACGTCGAGATGGAGCCGCGATCGGCACCGCGATCCGAACCGCAATCGGAGCCTCATCGGCTCAGGGCGAGCACACATTGCCCACAGTCTGCCCGAGCGTTGCGGGCTGCGCGCATCGACGAATTCAGCTGGGATTCAGCCTGATGTCAGGTCGCCTCGCCACCGAGCAGGCATCGCGGACCGACAGTCGACGGCGAGCACCCCGGGCGACATGGTCGTGCCGGTTTCCTACACTGATGGGGGTGCAGGTGCCACTCGCCTGCACACCCCGACCATCCAGAACGAGGCGCTGATGCCCGACCGACCGAACCACGTTTCCGACACGGGTGGCAATGCTCGTACCGCGATGCTCGACGATCTCGCCGCCCGAAGCGCCGGACTCGTCGACGACGGACTGTTCAAACACGAGCGCGTGATCGCGTCGCCGCAATCGGCACACATCGACCTCGCCGATGGTCGGAGCGTGCTGAACCTCTGCGCCAACAACTATCTCGGGCTGGCCGATCATCCCGCCCTGGTCGACGCGGCACGCGCAGCGCTCGACCTCTACGGCTACGGCATGGCCTCTGTCCGGTTCATCTGTGGCACCCAGACGGTGCACAAGGAGTTGGAGGACGGCCTCAGCCGGTTCCTCGGCACCGAAGACACCATTCTCTATTCGTCGTGCTTCGATGCGAACGGCGGCCTGTTCGAAACGATCCTCGACGAGCAGGACTGCGTCATCAGCGATGCTCTCAACCATGCCTCGATCATCGACGGCATCCGTCTCAGCAAGGCACAGCGGTTGCGTTACGACAACAACGACATGGCGCAACTGGAGCAGCGATTGCAGGAGGCGTCCGGCGCCCGCTATCGGCTGATCGCCACCGACGGTGTGTTCTCGATGGACGGCGTGATCGCCGACCTCGCGACGATCTGTGACCTTGCCGACCGGTACGACGCGATGGTGATGGTCGACGACTCGCACGCCGTGGGCTTCGTCGGGGCGACCGGGAGGGGCACGCCCGAATACTGCGGCGTGGCGGGACGAGTCGACATCGTCACCGGCACATTGGGCAAGGCGATGGGCGGCGCATCCGGTGGGTACACGAGCGGCCGTCGAGAGATCGTCGAGTGGCTGCGCCAGCGTTCGCGCCCGTATCTGTTCAGCAACTCGCTCGCTCCGATGATCGCTGCCACCACGATCCGGGTGCTCGAACTCCTCCAGTCGGCCGACGACCTGC
>JAHEDX010000096.1 GCA_024641005.1 Acidimicrobiaceae bacterium | reverse complement strand
AGCCGTCATCGCCCGCACCCGGGACGCTCGTTTCGAACGAGACCACCGATCGACCCCAGCATCCCGAGACCTCCGACATGAAGGACTGACATGGCGACCAACAAGGAAATCGTCCGCATGCTCGAGGGGATCGAGCTGTTCAACCGATGCACGCCGTCCGATCTCAAGATCGTCGCCCGTCACGCCGAGACGATCCGGGCCGAGGCCGGCCGCACGATCGTGCGCGAGGGGGCCGACGGCGATGCGCTGTTCGTACTGCTCAGCGGCACCGCCGAGATCGACCGGGGAGGAGAGATCGTCGGTTCCCTGAGTCCCGGCGACTACTTCGGCGAGTTGGCGCTGCTCGACCCTGCCCCCCGGGCCGCCACGGTGACGGCAACGAGCGACACCGAACTCGCCGTACTGGGCGTGCGGATGTTTCGGGTGCTGCTGCGAGAGCTACCGCCCCTGGGCGCCAAGTTGCTGGCCGACCTGGCTGCCCGCGTACGAGCCGCTGGTGCGCCCGAATCGGCGTAGCCGTGGCGCGAGACCGTGACGCGCGAAGCCGGCGTCAGAGACGCTCGATGATGGTGACGTTGGCCTGACCGCCGCCTTCGCACATGGTCTGCAGTCCGTAGCGACCACCGGTGCGCTCGAGCTCGTTGAGCAGCGTGACCATCAACCGGGCGCCGGTCGCGCCCAATGGGTGTCCGAGGGCGATCGCTCCACCGTTGACATTGATCTGCTCGTGCTCGAAATCGGTTTCGCGGAGCCACGCCATGGGCACCGGGGCAAACGCTTCGTTGATCTCGACGAGATCGATGTCGCTGGCCTTCAAACCGGTCTTGGCGAGCGCCCGCAGCGTCGCCGGGATCGGGGCAGACAGCATCATGATCGGGTCGTCGGCCCAGACCGACATGTGATGGATCCGGGCACGCGGGGTGAGCCCGTGTTCGTCGAGCGCCCTCTGGTTGACGACCAACAGCGCAGCGGCACCGTCAGAGATCTGGCTGGCGACCGCGGCGGTGAGTTGGCCGTCGGGGGTGAGCGTCGGCAGCGAACGGATCTTGTCGAGGTTGGGCTCGCGCGGGCCCTCGTCACGATCGAGTCCGTTGAGCGGGACGATCTCGTTGTCGAAGCGGCCCTCGGCCTGGGCCCGCAGCGCCCGCTCGTGGGATTCGACGGCGAACGCCTCCATCTCCTCGCGGGTGATGTCCCACTTGTCGACCATCATCTCGGCGCCGACGAACTGGCTGACCTCACCGCTGCCGTAGATCGTGGTCCAGCCCGGTGATGTGGTGAACGGGCTGAAGTCCTCGGCCTGACCGATCGTGCTGGCGCTCATGATCGGAACCATCGACATGTTCTGCACGCCGCCGGCGACGACGACATCCATGGTGCCCGACATCACGGCCTGGGCGGCGAAGTGCACCGATTGTTGCGCCGAACCGCACTGCCGGTCGATGGTGACACCCGGAACATGCTGCGGGAGGCCACCGACGAGTCCACAGGTACGCGCGATGCACCCGGCCTGCACCCCTACCGAGTCGACGTTGCCGAAGACGACGTCCTCGACAGCGTGCGGGTCGATACCCGAACGCTCGATCAGCGCACGGATGGCATGACCGCCGATGTCGGCGGGGTGCACCTGGGACAACCCTCCCCCACGACGGCCAACTGGGGTACGGACGGCTTCGACGATGAACGCTTCGGACATGTCGAAAACCGTACGCGTTCGGCCCCGCCCGCCGGGAGTCGGACGAATTACCAGGCCGATCACCACACTCTTGCTTTACAGAAGGTTCAGCACGAGGTCCCCCGACGTGAGGACCTAGGTCCCTAACGACTGCCCCGATCCGGGGCCAGTATGAGACACAGAACTTCGTGATGGATTTCACGAACGACACAAACCGAACCGGAAACGGACTGAAAGAAGGGGTTGCCATGATGAGCACGTTGAGGAAGCCATTCGGACTACTGGGTGTCTTCTTGATCATCTGCAGTATCGGATACTTCGTAGGCGCAGGTGTCGCCTACAGCAAGACACAGGGGGGCTACGGCTCGCTGGAGGCATTCAGCGCTGAACAGGCTGTAGAACTCAGCTTCAACGAAGACGGCCAGCTGGTCGATCGTGGCACCACCGAAGGTGCCGACGCGATCATGTCGCTGCTCACCGACGACTGGAACTTCCCGGTCATCGAGGGCTGCGGCAGCCTCATCACTCCCGCCGGCATCTGCGCCGACGATCCTGTGGTGAACACCCAGAGCGAGTACATGTACCAGATGGCCACCATCTCGTTCCACACGCTGCACGGCACGCAGGTCGTCGTCCTGAGCGCCGACGACATCGCAGCCGCAATCGAGTCCGAGAAGCTCGATGCCGACGGCACGTACAACGGTGTGGTCACCGCCTACCAGGGTCAGGTCCTGACACCAGGCGCCTACGACGTCCCCGTCGACGGCCGCTACTGGACCGGCTTCAACCGCACCGATCTGCTCGACGGCCCCGCCCGTGAGCAGGCATGGAGCGGCACCGCCCACGCACTGGTCGCCGAGCTCGGCGTCGGCGCAGTCACCGCCAGCGCACTGCAGCTCGCCCTCGGCATCGCAGCACTGCTCGCCGGCCTCGGCGTGATCAGCCTGGTCATGGGCGTCGTCTTCATCTGGGACACCCGCCGGAAGGACAAGTTCACCGCCCCCGACACGATCCCCGAGTCGATGCTGAAGGACTCGCCGGAGACGGCCACCGTCTGACAGCAACCTGATCGGACCGGCCGTCCTCGACCGGAACGACAACCCCCGAGTGGGCCCCTCTCAGGAGGGGCCCACTCGGCGTTTTCGGTGGCAGTTGATGTCGATCGCGCCGTCGGTCGACCGTTACCGGTACCAGCTGATCCGCCGTAGACTGGATCTCTACATACCGTTTCACGGGGCTGACTGGTTTCGACATCAGAACTGTTGGGCGGGTTTGCGACCCGAGTTGCTCAGACTCGCTAAACGGGGCACCAACAAGAATTGCCGATGAGCAGTTCGCCTACGCCGCCTGATCTGATCAGGTGACAGTAGGTACATCGTGAGCAGCAATGCCGCACGGGGCCAATCCATCACAGCCCGGCAACAGAAGTGAGGGATGACGGCGAGAAAGACCGCTGACGGCGAGAAAGACCGCTGACGGTTCGGAAAGACGATCCGTGGCTCACCGCTTGCGGTGAGCATCCGACCCGCCGGTGGACCTGCGTAGGTTCGAAGTCGGGAATGGTCGTATCGGGTCCGTTCTCAGACTGTTGGACGGGGGTTCGATTCCCCCCAGCTCCACGAAAAGTGCCATCTACCAGGGGAAATGCAGGGGGTGGACGGAATGATCGTTCCCCCGTCCAATACCCGGCTCACCAGGGCAAACGCCGCCGGGATTGTGGCAATGACCAGGTACTACATCTCCTCCATGTCGTCGGTGAGGCCCAGGATGCTCGGGGCGAGGACGGAAAACGGACGGATGGCGTCCGACCGGGGAGCGTTCCTGCTTGCGGCGATCGCGTGGGTCGAACGGCGACGCCACCCAACGGAAGCGCCCGACTGCCGGGTGCGACCCTCACTCCGGCTGAGCGCCGGGCGGTCGACGTGATGGCCGAAGGGCCAATCCCCAGATCACCCACAAGATGTTCGCCGCCTGCGCCTCAGCCACATCTTCGCCAAGCTCGGCCTGCCGAACCGCGCCGAAGTCGCCGCCCTCGCCACACGCCGCTCGGGCAGCGGCGGCGAATAGTGGGCAGGTCGGCTCAGGCGACTCACCGGTCGCGCCCTGCGGCGCCCGTCACCGCACCGTCTCGAAGCACGAAGCGAGGGTCGGCAAGCGTTCCGAGATCGGTGAGCGGGTCGCCGTCCACCACGACGAGGTCAGCGGCCTTACCGACCTCGACGGTGCCCGTCACGGTCTCGACGTTGCAGGCGGTCGCCGCGTTCGACGTGGCGGCCACGATGATCTCCATCGGTGACATCCCCGCATGTGACATCAGATCGATCTCCCGGACGGGCATCCCGACGTCGAAGGCGACGTCGTACCCGGGGATGCCGTCGAAGTCGGTGCCGAGCACGATCGTCGCCCCGGCGGCATGCAGGAGTCGGAGGTTCTCGAGCACGATCGGGCTGTCGTTCCACCCGGCGATCTGGTCGGCGTGGTGGTTGAGCTCGAGCGTCGGTACGACGAACGTCCCGCTCTCCACCACGCGGGCGACCAGCTCGCCGGACATCGGCTGGGCGATCATGTGCGCGATCCCGTCGACACCGGCGTCGATGGCCCGCTCGAGGTCGGCCGGCCCCGTGACGTGTGCGATCACGGGCAGGCTGCGTGCGTGGGCGGCTTCGACCAGCGCGCTCGCCATCTCGTCGTCCATCACCGGCCAGCCGGTCTGGCGGAACAAGGCGCCCGACTCGAACGACGTCTTGATGAGACCGGCGCCGAGGTCGGCGAGCTCACCCACCAGCCGCTGCACCGACTCGACGTCGTCGACGACGAGCACCGCGTCGCCGAAGAACGCGTCCGGATAACCACCTTCGACCGTCACGAACTTCCCTGCAGCGACGAGCCGGGCGGTCCCGGGGCCTTGCACCGCCTCGCGCGCCGCGAAGATTTCCTCGATGCCGATGTCGCCCGGACGGTTGAGATCGCACACGGTCGTGACGCCCCCCTCGGCGAACGTGCGCAGGAGGTCGGTGTCGTAGACCTCGTGGACGTGGGCGTTGATGAAGCCCGGGAGCACCGTCGCACCGCCGAGCCCGATCCGCTCGATGCCCTCGTCCAGCACCACGTCTGCCTCGAGGCCGACCTCGGTGATCACACCGTCGCGGACCACCACGACGGCGTCGTCGAGCGGCTCGGCACCGGTCCCGTCGATCACTCGTGCGTCAACGAGCGCGAAGGTCGCTGACGTCGGCGCTTCAACGACGACGGGAGCGGACGCCTCGGTCGACAGGGGATCGACCGGCTCGGTCACGACGGGCGACGTTTCGGCCGACGGCTCGCTGTCGGTCGGCGGCTCGGTCGACGTGGCCGCAGGGATCGACGACGCTGGTACGGAGGTCCCGGCCGTCGTCGCCTCCTCCGTCCCCCCGCAGGCAGCGGCGAACGCCATCGTGAGGAGCAACGTCGCGAAGACGGAGACCGGTCGGTGAGAGGAGCGTGATCGATGTGACTGCATCGCTCGACCGTCGCAACATCGGACCAACGCTCGGCTGTGACCGGGCCAACGGTCAGCGAGTGGCCAGCGCGCGTGCCGAGTCGAGCTCGACCAGCAGCTGGTCGAGCGCGGCCGGGCCCGTCTCGAACCACGTCGTCGGTGCGAATGCAAACGCTTCGCGACCGACGTCGAGCGGCATCCGATCGCTCGCGTCCCAGACCACGCGACCCTCGCGCACGGCCGTGTGCACCAGGTCGATCAGTCGCAGCTGGAGCCGCGATGGCTCCGCCGTCTCGTAGACGTCGCCGCCCTCGGCGTACCGGAAGCCGATGTCGGGCGGCACGATCGACGAGAGCAGACTCGTCGCGGCCTGGGCGTGCTCCCGAGACAGCAGTGCTCGGATCACCGCCCGGTTCTCGGGGGTGTCGGCCGTGGCCGACCAGTGGTTGCCCCCGAGCACCAGCCGTTCGACGCCGTCACCGTTCTCGGTGGGCAGCACGAACAGGTCGAGTTGGTCGAGCGCATCGCGCGGCACGAGCTCGAGCAGGATGCTCGTGGCCAACGTCATGAGACACGTCGGCTCCGACCCGGTCATCGTGAGCGCCGGCAGGTAGAAGTCGATCGCCGGGATCTGGCGAGCTCCGGCTCCCACGTAGCCGTCGGCGAAGACCAGACGGCCGAGCCGGTCGAACGCCTCACGCACCGGTTCGCTGTCGAAGGCGACCTCACCACGCGCCCAGCCCTCGTAGACGTCGGGCCCGGCGCCCGACAGCACGAAGGCCTCGACCCAGTCCGTGACCGGGAAGCCGCCGCTGCGCCCGCCCGACCAGCGGCCGGCGAAGCACCACGGGGCAGTACCGTCGGCCACCATGCGATCGCTGAGCGCCACGAGCTCCTCGAACGACGTCGGCACCTCGTAGCCGCGCTCGTCGAAGAGGTCGCGCCGGTACAGCACGGTCGACTGCGACGTGAGCGTCCGGGGCACGGCGAACGTGCCACCTCCGTCGAGGCGGCCGAGGGATGCCACGGCGTCGCCGAACCGCCGGTCGAGATCGGCGTCGTCGAGGAACCCGAGCTCGACGAGCGCCCCCTGCTCGGCGGCCCAGCGCATCCAGGACAGCTCGGTGTACAGGACGAGATCGAGCTCGGCGATCCCGTCGACCGCCAGCCGGTCGATGTCGACCTCCTGGTACTCGATGTTCAGTCCGGTGGCGTCGAGCACTGCGTCGAACGCCGGCGCGTTCGCCCCCCAGGTCGCCTCGGGATACCAGCCTCCGACCGTGACCCGGGCTCCGGTGAGCGGAGCGATCGGGTCGGTGAACTCGCGGTAGCCGTCGACCCCACCCACGAGCTGGATGTCGGCGGGCAGCGGGACCGCACGATCGGCGCAGGCGTCGTCGAAGTACCGGTTGCATTCGGCGGGCGTGAGGGCACGGGTGTGTCGGCCCTCGGCGAGCTCCACCAGATCGGCAACGGGGAGCACGAACACCCCTTGGAGGCCCTGATCACCGGGCCGCAGCGCGACCTGCGGCTCCGGGGAGGTCGGGAACGCGGCGCCGTCCGCCTGGAGGGCGAAGTGCAAGGCGTCGACGGCCTGTGGTTCGGCCGTCCCGACCTCGGCGGTGGCTCGGATCGCCTCGATGGCGAGCGTGGCAGCGAGCCTCGGATCGGCCTCCAACACGCTCCGCGACTCGGCGGCGAGGGCTTGCGCGCGACGCGCGAGCGCGACTTCCCTCGTGAGGCTCTCGGCCGCCAGGCGTTGCTCCTCGGCCGCCAGGCGTTGCTCCTCGGCCACCAACGCCTGGTCCTCGGCTCGGCGTTGCTCCTCGCGAGCGCGGGCCCAGCTGACCGCGGTGGTGGCAACCAGCGCGGCGAGCACCACAGCGAGTACGCCGCTCACCAGCAACAGCCGCGAGCGCCGACGGAGGGCCCCGTCCCGCTGTTCGCCTTCGAGGCGCTCTCGTTCGTGGGTAGCCGCCAGTGCCTCGCTGGCCTCGAGGTAGTCGACCTCGACGCGGGTGAGTCGGAGGTCGGCCGTGGCGGCCCAGCCCGAGTACTGCTCGAACCGCCCGCCCCGCAACAAGAAGCCGTCGTCACGATCGCCGTCGGCCCACTCACGCGCGGCGGCTTCGAGCCGGTGCGCCAACACCAGGTCCTCTCGGTGGTCGGCGATCCACTCGCGGTATCGCGGCCAGGCGTCCATCAGCGCCTCGTGCGCGACCTCGACGGTCGGGCCCCTCGTGACCGGGTCGTGGTCGAACGACAACAGGCGGAAGGCGCCGAACTCCGAGATCACCGATGCGAGCCCGCCCTGGTCGACCGGGAGCGACGAGAGCTCGGTCCGCCGGATCCGGCGCCGACCGGTGTCGCCGTCGTCGGTCACGGCGACCAGACGCAAGAACACGTCGCGCGCCGCACGCCGAGCAGCCGGCGCGAGGTCCTGGTAGATCTGCTCGGCCCGGCGGGCGAGCGCCCCGGCCACACCGCCGGCGGCCCGGTACGAGGCCATCGTCAGGACTCGCCCCTCACGTCGATCGAACAGCTCGGTGAGGGCGAACTGCATCAGCGGGAGACCGCCGGGCTGACCGGCCACATCGGCAATGATCGCGGGGACGAGCCCGGGCTCGAACTCGAGTCCGGCGGCTCGGACCGGCGCGGCGATGGCCTCGGCCATGCTGTCGTTGCTGGGCATCGCCACCTGCACCAGTCCGCGCTGGAGCACCTCACCGAACGCGGGCGACCGCAGCGGCCGGTCGAAGAAGTCGGCCCGCATCGTGGCCACCACTTTGACGCGACCTCGCGGGTCGGTCGCCACGGCCACGAGGCAGTCGAGGAAGCGGGATCGCACGTCCTCGTCGGTGACCAGCGAGAAGAGCTCTTCGAACTGGTCGATCACCAGCAACAGCGCGGTGCCGTCGCCGGGAAGGATCCGCTTCGCCACTCGCACCAAGCCGTCGGCGTCGTGTTCGAGCTCGGCCAGGCGATCGACCGGGCGATCGACGGGGCGATCGACGGCCACCCGATGCAGGCTCGTCTCGAGCTCCTCGAACGGATGTGAGCCCGGGAACATGTCGGTGACGAGCCAGTCGACGTCGCGGCCCAGCTCACCCCGCCTGACCGCGGGGAGCAACCCTGCCTTCACCAGGCTCGACTTGCCGCTCCCCGACGGTCCGATCACCACCGTGACGGCACGGTCGCGCACCACGTCGAGGAGCTCGCCCACCAGCGCATCCCGACCGTGGAAATCGCCGGCGTCGACCTCGGTGAACGCCCGCAACCCCTTGAACGGGTTACGGACATCGCTGGCAACGACCGACGTGCTCGAGGTGAGCACCTCGACGCCGAACGCCCGGCGCACCGCACGCAGAAGATCGTCCACCCGCTCGAAGCGGTCGGCCGGATCGACCGCGCACGCCCGTTCGAGCACCGGCCGCAGCGCGGCCGGGACCTCGTCCGACCCCGGGAGCAGACCTTGCTCGGCAGTCCCGGGTCGCTGCCCCGACAGGGTCTCACCGATCAGCAACGCGAGGCAGTACTGATCCGTGCGGGCGTCCGGACGCCGACCCGCGAGCTGTTCGGGGGCCACGTAGGGAGATGGCGTCAGATGATCGGCGACGACGATCGAACCGACCCCCAGATCAGCCAGGTAAGCGTTGGCGTCGCCGTCGAGCAGCACGCTGGCCGGCTTCAGCGCACCGTGCGCCATGCCGTGCCGGTGGAGGTACGCGAGCGCCGGGCCGATCTGGTCGAGCAGCCGGAGCACGGCGGGTGGCGACCAGGAGCCCCGAGTGAGGTCACGGGCGAGGCTCCCCCCGCCGAGGTGGGCCATGACCAGATAGGCACCGCGCGGGTCGCGCCAGTAGTCGAGGAGCGGCACGACGTGCGGATGATCGAGCCGGGCGATGAACTGCGCCTCGGCCTCGAACCGCTTGACGAACTCGGGCTGGTTCGCAATCTCGGGTCGGATGACCTTGACCGCCACCTCGCGACCGATCGAAGGCTGGTACGCCCGGTACACCGTACCCACGCTGCCTGCACCCAGACGTTCACGGAGCTCGAACCCCCGGATGGCGTGAGCAAGCCCCGTCGGCGCGGCAGCCGGCGAACTGACGGGATCGAGATCGAGCTCCTGCGATTGTTCGAGGATCTGCTGTTCGAGGCGGCGGAGCCCGGCCCCCGGCTCGATGCCGAGCTCGTCGGCGAGGAGTGCCCGGGCACGCGCGAAGACGCGGAGCGCCTCGGCCTGCCGACCCGACCGGTAGAGCGCGAGCATCTGGAGCTCGCGCAGCCCCTCGCTGTAGGGGTGATCGGTCGTGAGCACCTCGAGCTCGCCGATCACCTGGGCGTGCCGTCCCAGGCGGAGATCTGCGTCGATTCGCATCTCGGCGGCCCGCCGTCGGATCTCCGAGAGCCGCACGGCCTCGGCCCTCACCGCCGGCTCGTGGGCGAGGTCGCCGAACGGCATCCCCGCCCAGCGCGCCAGCGCCGCCGACAGGCGCTCGCCCGCAACCTGCGGGTCGGTCTCGACCAGCGCGCCGGCCGCGTCGACCTCGTTGGCGAACTCGCTCGCGTCGATGGACACGAGCTCGGTCACGAGCTGGTAGCCGTCGGAGTTGGTGACGATGACACCCTCGCCGAGCTCACGCCGCAGGTTCGACACGTGCACCTGTATCGACTTGCGCGCCGTGGCCGGCGGGTCATCGCCGTAGAGGTCGTCGACGAGCCGGCTGTACGACACGGGCTGGTCGGCTGCGACCACCAGGATCGCGAGCAACAGCCGGGAACGAGGTCCGCGCAGGTCGAGCTGCTCGCCGCCGCGCTCGACGCGCAACGGGCCGAGCACCTGCACCCGGAGCCGCGGGTCGGCGCCGGGCGGGTGCTCGTCGCCGCCGTTTGTTCCCACCTGCACATGATGGCACCCGCCGGTAAAGGCCCGGCTGTGGCGGGGTCCGCAACCGGGCGTTAGCCAGGGTCCGTCACGGTGCCGTCATCCGACGACACAGGAGAACCATCACCATGCGCCACCCGAAGACCCTCGCCACGATCCTGGCTGCGGCAGGCCTCACGGCCGGCATCGCGACCCCCGCCGCGGCTGCGCCGTCCGACTCGCAACGCCTGCGCGGCATGGGCGACCGCTCGTTCGCCGTCTCCGTGTCGCTACAAGACGGCACGACGTTGTTCCCCAACTGCTACACGTTCCGGGCCGACGGCGCGTGGATCGATCCCCTTGCGCCGGCGGGTACTTGGGAGCAGCACAGCGTCGGCGCCTCCACCACGTACACCGCTTCGGCCGCGACACCGCTCGGCGACATCGTGCAGCACGGCACCGTCACCCCGAAGTGGGGCTCGGGCGTGCTCCAGCTGCGCGCTTCGACCGTCATTCCCGCCGGCATCGTCGGAGCCAACGAGGTGACGGTCGTCTCCGTCGGTTCCGAAGTCGACAGCTGCGACTGAACCTGGGACTGAACGCCCGGCGACTCAGAACGGTGCGGTCTCTCGGTCCGTGACACCGAAGGTACGCAGGATCCCGCACGCCAACTGGTCGAAGCCGACCGTCGAGACGAAGTCGGCAAGCTGGTCTGTCGTCCACGCTTCGAGCACTTCGGCGACCTGCGCGTCGTCGAGACTCTGTTCGTCGACAGAGATTCGGTCCCGCGGAGCACCCCAACCTTGTCGTCCGCGAGGCCCGCTTCGTCCCCGGTCGCGGCGGCCGGCAGCTCGGGGTCGGGCATGCCGAACAGTTGGGCGATGCGCTCGTGATGTTGGCGCTCGTACCCGGTGCCTCCAGTGGCCACGACAGACGCTGCTCGGTCTCTGCCACCCGGATCGAGACGAACTCCTGATACTCGCGACGTGTCGCCTCGTACCCCTCGCTCATACACACCCTGCCCAGGCTCCCGATGCTGCAACGTACAACAACCCGCCGACGCGCCATCCACATCGATCCGTCCCTGACGTATCCGATCGGATACACTCGCCGCATGGGTGCGCATCTTCTCGAACGTGTCCGGCACGAGGCCGGGTTGAGCCAGGAGGAGTTCGCCGCGCGCGCCGGGACGTCGCGCACGACGATCTCGGCGTACGAGCACGGCCGAAAGTCACCCACCCTCGCAACCGCATCCCGCCTTCTCGCCACCGCCGGCTTCGAGCTGACCGCCGAGGCGAGGGTCTCCTTCACCGAAGTCCCGGTTCGCCACGGGCGGCCTACGTTCGTCGCCGATCGACTCTGGCGACTCGCGCTCGAGGAAGCCTTCGCCGAGGTGACGTTGCCGCTCGGTCTGAACTGGTCGACACCCGGGGCCGTGTTCGATCTCGCCGACCGCCGCCGACGCGCCCGCTGCTACGAGATCGTGCTACGTGAAGGCGCTCCGGCGGACCTGCTTCGCTTCGTCGACGGGGCGCTCCTCGTCGACGCATGGGCCGACCTCGTCCTGCCACGCGAGCTCCGAGCGGCATGGCAACCCGTCATCGACACGGTCCTGCCGTGAGCGGACTGAGCGACTTCCAAGTCGAGGTCGCTCGCCTGTTCTTCAGGTTGCCGGCGTCAGAGGGGTTCCTCCTCGCCGGCGGTGGCGCACTGTTGGCATCAGGGCTCACCGATCGCCCGACGCACGATCTCGACTTCTTCGGTGCACCCGACCACGTCGACGTCACCGCAGCACGAGATCAGTTCG
>JAHEDX010000005.1 GCA_024641005.1 Acidimicrobiaceae bacterium | reverse complement strand
TCACGCGCACCCATCCAGCACACCGACACCCGCCCAACGTTCCTTGCGGGGCGTTGACTGCCTCATTCGACGGGCGCGTCGACCCCACACTCCTCGCACGATGGTCCGTCCCCAAAGTGCCGTTGGAGGGCACCCATATCAACAGACACCACGGTGCGGCCAACCCGCTCGATAGCGGCACGACAGCGAGCGCTACTGGTGCTCGATATCCGCGAGGACGATTGCGATGTCTTGGGCATCGGCGAGGAGGCGAACGACGTCGACACGATCGTCGTGCGCGAAGTAGAACCAGCCGCAGGGGAAGTTCACAATGCGGCGGACACGCAGCCCTTCGATTCCGCACAACTCGCCCGCGTGCGGCGATCCAGCGCCAGGCATCCGGCTGATCGCGTCGAGCGCACTGACGGCTGCGTCGAAGAAGCGTTCGCCGAGCTCGTCGCCACCCTCGCGCCGGTAGTGACGTGTCCGCTTGATGAGATCGAGCTCGGCTTGAGGTCGAAGTATCGGGCGGGTCACGTTTCAGAGCCGAGCGCTCGATCGCGCAGCTCGGCAAGCACGTCCTCGGTTGCTTCGCGTCCCTCACCTGACGCAAGGCCGTCGGCAATCAGATCACGAAGGCGTTGGGCTGCCTGCTCGTGCTGGTCGCGGCGGATCAACTCGCGCAGGTACTCGCTCGTGTTGCCGTAGCTTCCGTCGCGAACGCGCGTGTCGATGTAGTCGCGCATGTTCTCGGGGAGGGCGAAGCTCATCGTGTTTCGACTCACGGACTCCAGTCTGCTCTTGCTATCAACTGTTGTCAACATCGCTCAGAACATCCGCCGCGAACTCCCGGAATCACTGCGCGAGATCGGCACCTACGCGAGCGGCGGAGCGTTCCATAACGCGCAGCGAGAAGGTTCGGCAGGGTGCCCCAGAACGCCGGATAGGGGACACGAAACAGCAGCGCGGTGTAAGCCAGCATCGCGTAAGTACGCCTGAGGAGACGGTCGGTCTTACACGTCCCGGACAAGGCAGAAGTGATTCCCCCACGGATCGCTCATCACTGCCCACTCCAGCAGCGGTTGATCCTCGGGGTAGCTGCCGAGCGACCGCACGCATTCGCCTCCTATGGCGATGATTTCGTCGATCGCCACTTCGATGTCGGGGGCGGTGAAGTCGAGATGGGTGCCGCCGTTCGGCTCGACGTCGCTGACGAGTTGGAGCAGGATCACGCTGGACGGCGCTCCTTCCACCTGATGCTGACCGAGGCCCGCGAATCGGCCAGCGGGGTCGACGTAGCCCGGATCGAGACCGCTCACCTCTGACCAGAACCGTAGACCGTCGTCGAGGTCGGTCACGTTTATGACGGACTTCAGGAATGTGGCGATACCCATATTTCCCAAAGTTAGACGGTTGGGCGCTGCATGTGTTCTGGCCCGGCAACGGACCAAGCTGCAGCAGGATAGTCCGTCGCTTGTCCACTGATAGCGCATCTCAGGGATCCGCCGGACGGGTCACCCTGTCGCACGCCAGTGTCGCGTCATACGAGGTAGTGGCGGACGGCCAATCGCTCGGCGCTGTCGTCGCCGGGGACGGGGAGCTGACAGGCCACCCGCAGACCGGGCCACTCGACGGGGGCGAGTTGCTGGTACTCGAACGTCAGCAAACCCGCAGTTGGGTGGCGGAAGCGGCGGATGCGGGTCTCGAACTGTGACACGTCATGCTCGGGCCACCACGCCGCGAACTCATCGCTCACGTTCGAGAGTTCACCCACCAGTTCGACGAAGCTTTGATCAGCGCGAAACGAGGTCGTGCCGGCCCGGAACTCGGCGAGAGCCTGCCGGGCGTGGATGTCCCAATCGACGATCAACTCACGTGTGAACGGATCGGCGAAGAGCACCCACAGCAGGTTGCGTTCGATACCGGCGAGCGTCGCAACGCGCGGATACAAGCGCGCTTGTGCGGCGTTCCATGCCAGGAAATCCCAAGTCGGGCTGAGTACGTAGGCGGGTGCCGGCTCCATCGACTCGATCAATCTCACGAGCGCGCTCGGAGCCTCTCGCGGTGCCTCGATCGAATTCGACGACGGTTGGGCCAACCCGAGCAGATGGTCGATACCCGCCTCGTCGAGCCGCAGGGCCCGACCGATCGCGCTCAGAACATCTGGCGAGGCGTTGATCCGGCGCCCTTGTTCGAGCCACGTGTACCAAGTGATCGACACGCCGGCGAGCATCGCGACCTCCTCGCGTCGCAGCCCGGGCGTACGGCGTCGCGAACCACCACGCGGCAACCCCACCTGTTCGGGCGCGACCGCGTCGCGACGGGCACGCAAGAACTCCCCGAGCTCGGCTCGATGATCCATCGTGGCAAGTCGACCACATCGTTCGGTTTGGTGCCAGGCACCAAACCGAACAGTGGTGGCGCGGGGCTCAGGGGCCGGTGTAGGCGCGGCAGGGTTGGCCTCGAAGCGCACCGCATTCGGGGTACGCGTCGGGGGCGTCGATACCGGGCACCACGGGCAGCACGATCCGCGATGCCATCACCGGGTCCGCGGCGATGGTCACCTGCTCACCGCCGGCGATCGTGTCGAACTCCCAGACCGGGCGATTGCCACCTGGAGCATCGACGCTGAGCCGGATCCGCGACCCGGCCCGGAACACATGCGCGAACGGGAAGATCTCCACCCGCACGAGTTCGAAATCGCCGTCGGGCAGCGGCGCGGCGTCCTCCTCGCGATGGGTGTGGACCGGTCGCAGCTCGGTGGACGCCCCCTCGTCGAGGGCCCGGTGCGACGCCCGCAGCCAGCCACTCTGGACATACATCTCCTGACCGTCGGGCCGGATCTCGGTGATCGTCACCTCGAGATCGGTGTCGCCGAGATTGGATTGGAGATACAGATCGACCGACCCGGATCCGACCACTACCGTCTCGTTCACGAGCGGCGCCGTCGCCCACGCAGCGAACGTGCCGGCCCCGCCTTCCTGCCAGTCATAGGTGACGTCGACCGACCAGATGCCTGACGACGAACCCTCGTACCAGGTTGGTGGGATCGCGTCGGGGAGCGCCAGATAGCTGGTGGTGGTCGAGTCGTCGACCGGAGCCTCGGCCAGTGCGCCGTCTCCCGTCAGGTACCACGCGGTTGCGACCGCGTCCGGTACCGGCCACGAAGCGAAGTCTGCTTCGAAACGCGGCATCGGGGAGCGTGCAGGGAATCCGTCGGCCGCCCCTTCCTCGAACAGCACCCTGATCGGTGGCTCGCTCTCGAACGCTGCGAGCGCCTGTTCGTAGGTCATCCCTGCGAATCGGTCATCTGTCGGCAGAGCCACGTCGGCCGTTCCGAAGATCGATGAGCCGAGCAGCGGAGCAATCGAGCGTGCCACCGCCAACGACGGGGTGCGTTCACCGACATACAGATCGAGGAACTCGACCAGACGGGGGAGTACCGCCGGTCCGATCGACTCGGTGTGGAGGCCGTTCATCAGCGTTGCGTACAGATGATCCGTGTTCGTGAACCGGTCGAGCATCGTCGGGAAGTGCCCGCCGGTCTGCTCGTCCTGCCAGGCGCCGGCGACGAATGTGGGCACCGTGATCCGATCGACGAACAGGCGGGGCGCGATCTCGCCTGCCACGTCGTCGGTCCAGAACTGATTGGCGGTGATCTCGGCGAGCAGGTCAGGGTTCTGGAGGCGAAGCCCTTGGTTGGCGTCACACTGTTCGTCACCGGCAGCGATCTGATCGGCAGCCCATTGTTGGCCTGCCGGACGGGCTTCGCTCATGCGTTCCTCGGTCCACGCCACCGCGAACCCGGTGTTGAGGATGCCACCCGGATAGAGCGTGGCGATCGCACTGTCGTCGAGCACGCTGAACGGTGTGATTGCGGCCAAGCTCGGTGGCTGGGTCTGGGCGACGAACAGCTGGCTGATACCCGGGTACGACACCCCTACCATCCCGACGCGGTGGTTCTGCACCCACGGCTGGGCCGCGACGGTTTCGATCGCGTCGTAACCATCGAGACTCTGCGTGTACTCGAAGTACCGGAACGAACCGCCGCTGCAACCCGTACCGCGGATGTTGACGCCGACGTACGCGTATCCGAGATTGGTGAAGATGTCGGGGAAGCCCTGCGAATCGGGATTGCTGGGCGAGTACCCCGAGTACTCGACGACGGTGGGGTACGGCCCATCCTCGACAGGACCGGGGAGCCACACGCTCGCCGACAGCGTCGTGCCATCCCGGGTGGCGATGTACCCGAGCCCCTCGGTCGGGAGGCGCTGCTCGGCGTACAACGACTGCGCAGGGACATCGTCGCGGCTCATCACGGTGACCGGGTCACTCACCGAGCCGGCGTTCCTGACCACTGCGATCGTGCCCGCCTCGACTCGACGGAACACGAGGGCTCCGTTTTCGTCGGCCACGCCGGCGGTGATCACGTCTCCGTCCTGACCGACGAGCAGCAGGTCATCGCCGGGCTCGGCGCCCGTGATCGTCACCTGCTCGGTGCCCGGCGACACCGCGAACGTCGCCGGTTCGAATGCTTCCGACGGCTGTGTCTGTGTCGTTGGCGAGGGGGGCGCATCATCGGTGGGCTCGGCAACCGACGATGCGGTGCCGGGAGGATCGGTGGCCTCCGGTCGGGCGCCGGCCGTGTCGTCGCTCGCGCAAGCAGCGATCGTCAGAGCGGCGATGACGAGCAGGGGGAGAGTTCTCGACTGTCGCACTAGGCCATGGTTGCAGCCCGACCCTTGTGACGAAAAGTTCGCGCGCTAGGGCACCCGGCACAAACGGTAGACCGGCCCATACAGGGTTGTCCGTCCGCCGGTCGCCCGTCCGCGACCTCCTGCAGTCCGATCGGCGGGTCGTGTGACCGGTACGGTGTCGCCGTGGCAGACCTCGAGATCCTCGTGTCCGACCTCCGGCGGCTGGTCGAGGTGGAATCGCCCTCGCTCGATGTCGAGGCACTCACACGGTCGGCTGTCAACCTGGTGTCACTGATCTCCGAACGCACGGGGACAGCCGCCACGCTCGTCGCCGGGCCCGCCGGCCCACACGTCCACTGGTCCGGTGGCGGAACACCCCGCGTCCTGATCCTCGGGCATCACGACACCGTCTTCCCGCTCGGCACGCTGGCCGAGCGACCGTTCGCGGTCGCTGACGGCATGGCGACCGGACCAGGCGTCTTCGACATGAAGGCCGGCATCGTGCAGGCGGTGCACGCCGTCGCTGCGCTCGACGATGCGTCCGGGGTCGAGATGTTGTTCACCGCCGACGAGGAGGTCGGTTCGGGCTCGTCGCGAGCGCTGCTCGAGGAACGTGCACAGGCCTGCGGCAATGTGCTCGTACTCGAACCGAGCGCCGATGGTGGCGCCGTCAAGACCGGCCGCAAGGGAACGGGCACGTTCGAGGTCGTGGTGCGGGGTCGGGCATCACACGCTGGGCTCGAACCCGAAAAGGGTGTCAACTCACTGATCGAAGCATCACGTCAGGTTCTGCAGATCGCCGAGTTCGCCGATGTGTCGGCTGGCACGACCGTCACCCCCACCATGGCCCGATCGGGCACGGCCGACAATGTCGTGCCGGCCGAAACACGGATCAAGGTCGATGTGCGCGTCACGAACGCCGGCGAGAAGACCCGGATCGAGTCACTGATGTCGTCGCTCACGCCGGTCGACGGCGAGGCGTCGATCGAGGTGGCCGGGTCGATCGGTAGGCCCCCGATGCCCGAGTCGGCCTCGGCGACGCTGTTCCCGCTCGCCCAGGAGGCCATGCCGGGAATCGCCGGTGTCGCAGTCGGCGGCGGGAGCGATGGCAACTTCACCGCCGCGTTGGGGGTCCCGACGCTCGATGGCCTCGGCGCTGTGGGCGCAGGCGCGCACGCCGATCACGAACACGTCGTCGTCGACACCATGCCCGGCCGCGTCGACCTGCTCGCAGGGATTCTGAGGAAGCTGCTGTGAACTTTGATGATCGACGCGGCACCGGCGCCGCCATGCCGGACGAGCGCACGGCGGCCGCGGCCGAGACCATCGAGGTGTTCGGGGTCGCGACCGTGATCAGCCGTCGCTGAATCGGGCCGCGAGCTCGGTCAGTCGTCGGCGCTCTGGGTCGGGTCGAGTTCGAGCATGCCGCCGCTGCCGAGCGTGCCGACGCTGCGATACACGGCGAGCTTCGAGCGGCTGTCGGTGATGTCGAGATTGCGCATGGTGAGCTGGCCGATGCGGTCGAGCGGGCCGAACGCCTGATCCTCGACTCGTTCCATCGAGAGCCGCTCGGGGTGATAGGTGAAGTTCTCGCCGGTGGTGTCGACGATCGAGTAATCGTCGCCGCGGCGCAGCCGCACGGTGACCTCGCCCGTGATCGCGGAACCTACCCAGCGCAGCAACGGCTCACGGAGCATCAGGCTCTGGGGATCGAACCAGCGTCCCTCATAGAGCAGGCGGCCGAGCCGGCGGCCCATCGTCATGTAATTCTCGATCGTGTTCTCGTTGTGGATCGCGGTCACCAGGCGTTCGTACGCGATGTGCAACAACGCGAGGGCGGGGCCCTCGTAGATGCCTCGCGACTTCGCCTCGATGATGCGGTTCTCGATCTGGTCGCTCATTCCCAGCCCGTGCCGTCCGCCGATCGCATTGGCCTCGGCGACCAGATCGACCTGGGTCTCGAACGTGTTCCCGTTGATCGCGACGGGCCAGCCCTCTTCGAACCGGATCGAGACGTCCTCGGGCGCGATCTCGACCGAGGGATCCCAGTGGGCGATCCCCATGATCGGTGTCACGATCTCCATGCCCGTCGAGAGCTCTTCGAGCGCCTTTGCCTCGTGGGTCGCTCCCCAGATGTTGGCATCGGTCGAATACGCCTTCTCGACCGAGTCGCGGTAGGGGAGCCCCCGCGCCTGCAGGAACTCGCTCATGCCGGTGCGTCCGCCGAGTTCGTCGACGAATGCCGGGTCGAGCCATGGCTTGTAGATACGAAGAGCCGGGTTGACCATGAGGCCGTAGCGGTAGAACCGCTCGATGTCATTGCCCTTGTAGGTGCTGCCGTCGCCCCATACGTCGACGCCGTCTTCCTTCATCGCCCTGACCAGCAGGGTGCCGGTGACCGCACGGCCCAGCGGCGTGGTGTTGAAGTACGTCTTGCCGGCGGTCCGGATGTGGAATGCCCCGCACTGGAGCGCCATCAGCCCTTCGCGAACGAGTTCGTCGCGACAATCGATCAGGCGTGCTTGCTCGGCCCCGTAGAGCTTGGCGCGGCCAGGGACCCCCGCCAGATCGGGCTCGTCGGGCTGACCGAGGTCGGCGGTGTACGTGTACGGCACAGCGCCGCGCTCGCGCATCCAGGCAACGGCTGCGGATGTGTCGAGACCACCGGAGAACGCGATTCCGACCCGTTCACCTACGGGCAACGACATGAGCACCTTCGACATGGCGCCGAACCTATCGGGAGTCGGGCGGGGTGGCGCCAGTGCGCTACTTGGCGGGTTGCGACGCTGCCACCGGGTTCGGGCGGTACGTGCGGGTCAGTGACGCGATCGAGACGCCCATCGCGACGCCGGCGATGATCAGCTCGAGCGCGGCGATCTGGTTCACGCGACCGAGGTCGCCGAGCCCGTAGCCGGCCAGCACTCCGGAGACCGCGAGACCGCACCAGGCCAACCATCTGGCGTTGTTGATCGTGCCCAGGATCATCAGCACCGGGCCGACGAACGGGCTGAGCTGGATCAGTTTCGGCTGGGGTTCGCCTCGTGGCCCGAGCCACCAGGTGGACAACCCGAGCTGCACGCTGGTGTTCCACACGGTCGCCATTGCGAGCACCACACCCACCCACGTGAGCACGGTGATGATCCGCCACCCCGGTGTGAACTCACCCGCCCGAGGTGTACGCGCCAGGTAGACCGCGGGTTCGGCATCGATGGCCGGAGGCAGATCGTCAGGTGGTGGCGGGAGCGGGGTACGGTCCGAGCCCGCGACCGCGTTCTGGTGTTCGCCCGACACGGGAGAAGGGAGTGGGGACGGGTCCGTCACGGCGTCGACTCTAGAGCCGTCACCGCTCGGACGTGCCCCGCGGCTACCCTCGCCGTCGATGGCGGATGCACGAACCCCGACCGAGACCTTCCAGAAGCTGTCGGTCTTCTACCCGATGTGGAACGAGGAGGCCTACATCGAACGCGCGCTCGCGTTCGGCGCGCGTGCCTGCGACGACCTGATCGGGCGGGGCGACATCGCTGATTACGAGTTGATCGTCGTCGACGACAAGTCGACCGATCGAACCGGCGCGATCGCCGACGAACTGGCGGCGGCCGACCCTCACATCCGGGTGATCCATCACGAGCGCAACCGCAAGCTCGGCGGGTCGATGAAGACCGGATTCGCGGCCGCGACCGGTGATCTGGTGCTGTACACCGACGCCGATCTGCCCTTCGACATGGCCGAACTGCCCCGTGCAGTCCGGTTGCTGCGTGAATACGACGTCGACATCATCAGCGCCTATCGATTCGACCGCACCGGCGAGGGGCTGCTGCGTGGCGTGTACACCTGGGTCTACAACGGATTGATCAAGGCGTTGTTCGGCGTGAAGGTCCGCGACATCAACTTTGCGTTCAAGCTCTGCCGGAGCCGGGTGTTCGAGCATGTCGAGCTGAAGAGCGAGGGGTCGTTCATCGACGCCGAACTGGTGATCCGGTCGACACGGCTCGGATACGAGATCATGCAGATGGGCGTCGACTATTTCCCGCGTACACGCGGCGAGTCGTCACTGAGCTCGCCTGGAGTGATCCTGACGATCCTCAAGGAGATGTGGTCGCTGCGCGGCGACCTGAAAGGTATCCAGAAGGTTCGTTGACGAATTCCGGTCGTTGCCGGATTGTTGGCCCCGAATTGGCCGAAAATTCGGGAAGGGCCGCGGAATGTGGCGAGTCTCCCATTGGTAGCGTGGTTCCACGATTGCGTGATCCACGACGCAATATCGGAACCCAGCCGTGAACTCCCGCCCCCGCCCTCAGAACAATGTCGCCAAATGGCTCCCCGTGGGCGCTGCCGGCGGGTTGCTCGCGGCGGTCGTCGTCGCAGGGGTCATCAGCGGTGGTGGTGGGGGTGGTGACTCGACCGGGGCTCCGAGCACTTCGATCGCCTCGATCAGCGCACCGGCGACCAGCGAGCCGATCGTGACGGTGCATGCCAGCGATCAGGTAGAGACCCAAGTCGCCCCGTCGAAGGTGCCACTCGAGCGGACCCTCGGCGATGGTGTCGTCGGTGACGACGTCGCTCGTGTGCAACAGCGCCTGGTCGACCTGGCGTTCGATCCGGGGCCGGTCGACGGCGTCTACGGTCTGATGACCAAGCAAGCGGTGTGGGCATTCGAGAAACTGGTGATGGGCGTCCCGCGCGAGCAGGCCACCGGTCAGGTGAGCCCTGAGTTGTGGGACCACATGCAGGATTCGATCACCATCCGGCCGCGGCGACCGACCGCCGGGCTCGCCGACCACACCGAGGTGTACCTGCCCGAACAGGTACTGATCGTGTTCCACGCCGACGTTCCGGCACTCGTTTCCCACATCAGCTCGGGTCAGCTCGACGAGAACGGGCAGCCGAAGGAGTACTGCGAGACAGCGACCTACGACACCGACGAGTACGGACAGACGCTCGACCCGCCGGTGACCAAGGCGGTGTGCGCCGAGTCGAAAACGCCTGGAGGCGTGTTCAAGTTCACCCGCATGGTCGAGGGCAAGCGCGTCAGTCCGCTCGGCGGCATGTTCGATCCGGTGTACTTCAACTACGGCATCGCAGTGCACGGTGCCTACGAGGTGCCCAACAGTCCGCAATCTCACGGGTGTGTCCGCCTTCCGCTGCACATCTCCGCCTACTTCCAGTCACTCGTCGAGGTCGGCGAGCGAATCCTGGTCTGGAACGGTGACAAAGAGCCCGAAGACGTGACCGAGCGCGAGTCGTTGCCGTCGTTCGACCGCCCCGATCCCAACGCGACGACCACGACGTCGACCACCACGACGACGACCACGGTGGCGCCTACGACCACGGTCAAGCCGCCGCCTGCCACTACCACCACCAGCCCGACGACCACTACGTCGACCACGACGCCGGCACCGACCACGGTCGTGCCGTCCGACGGTTTGTGATCATCCGGCACGCCGGTTCGTCGAGCGGGTTGGCGTGGCTGTTGTCGTGTGGTCTGACGGTGTGTGATCATCCGGCACGCCGGCGACGAGCGGGTTGTCGTGTGGTCTGACGGTTTGTGATCATCCGGCACGCCGGTTCGTCGAGCGGGTTGGCGTGGCTGTTGTCGTGTGGTCTGACGGTGTGTGATCATCCGGCACGCCGGCGACGAGTTCGTCGTGGCCCGGCGGGGCTGGGTCAGCCGGGTAGCTGGGACTGGCAGGCGTCCAGGCCGCCGAGTACACCCGCCCGAAAACTGCCGATCTTCTCGAACGGACTACCCACGACGTCGACGTTGCTGCCGGGGTCACCCACGAGGATGGCCATCCTGATCGCCTCGTCGAGGTCTCCTGGCGACACCGATACGTTCGTGGCGGTGCGCCCTGTCTGCCCCGCCGCGTCGGGAGTGATGTCGCGAACCCACGCTCCGGTGAAGCAGTCGTTCAAGAGCGCTCGTTGTTCACCGACGAGCGGACTGTCGAGGAACTCTTGCGCGAGTTCTGACCAGGCGATGCCGTAGAAGTAGCCGAGGCTGAAGTCCCCGAACTGGTCGTAGAGATCGCGAACCGCAGGCTCGTCGAAGATCACGATCCGGTCGGATGAGCACAGGGCTACCTCCGCTGCCAGATCGACACGGCTCTGGCACGAGATCGTGTCGAAGTTGTCGGAGATGGCACGCGGTGTCGCCGCAGCAAATCCGGGGCCGAGTGCCGTCGTCCAGAAGTCGTTGAGATCTTCCGCCAGAAAATCGGGGGCCGGTCGGCAATCGGCCGCTGCGACGTCGCTGCAGTCGTAGGAAGCGTTGCCGCCCCTGAAGTAGTCGTCTTGGCGTTGAAACTGGTTCGGCATCAACGGGAGCGGATTGTCGAGCAGTTCGGCGCAGCGCGCCGGCCCCTCGATGAAGCCCTCCTGGAAGGCGCCGACCCGGTCGAACGCCGAGCCGTGGCCGCCCGCGACGAACTGGTCGGTACCGACGGGGTCACGAACCTCGAGCATGGCGAGCAGTCCGGCGCGCACATCGGCGTCGCCCAGCCGGATCAGGGGCGATTCGCCCCGATATGCCTGTCCGGTCCAGGCGCCGGCGAAACAATCGGCCTGTTGCTCGGTGACGATCGTCGCCAGGAACCTGTCGAGGGCGCCGATCCGGGACTGGATGGCGTGCCCGTACTCGTGGGCCAACACGATGCCCATCACGGCCGGCCCATAGGCGTCGGCGAGCGGTGTGAGCAGGCTGTCGCGCCCGTCCCCGTCGTCGTACGCCATGAAATCGCCGAACTCGCAGTAGAACGCGACGAACAGCTGGAGATCCGCGTAGTCGGTCGTGGGCTCGCCGCAGCCGGGGATCGGCGTGGCGCGCTCGGGATATCCGGCGTATACGCCGCCCGCGAGCGGCTCGTAGGGCTCGCCGTAGATGGTCGGATAGATCTCACCCCACCAACGTTGGATGTCGGAGAACGCCACGGCGACGAGCTCGTCGTGGTCGCGCGGCGGCTTGTTGTCATCGATGTTCACGACGTCGGACAATGACATCGAGACGCGGAGTTCGGGCTCGACGATCGTCGGCAGGGCGGCGTCCGCGCTTGCTTCGTCGGCGGGGGATTCGTCTCCGGGCTGGTCGGTGCTCGCCGGCGCGGTCGACGTGGTGATCGGCGGGATGGTGCTGGGAATGGGCGTCGGTGAGGCCGACAAGGTGATGACACCGGGGTCGGTCCCGCAGGCGACGAGCGCGGCCGCTCCCAGCACCATCACGGCGACCGCCCGGTACAACGGACGGCCGGCAGGGGGACGCGGCCGAATCGGCATCACCAGCAAGTGTATGGGTGGTCGGTCCGTGCGTCAGATCACCCGGCGCTCGACTCAGTCGAGTTCGTTTTCCATCTCGATGATCTCGCCGCGCTGGGCATGCGCCATCGCCGCGGCCATGTCCCGAACCTCGCTGGTCGCGGCGTTCGTCGCGGCGAAATCTGCCATCTCGATGCCGCCCAAGTGATGCGCGGTCATCAGCGAGACGAACATCCGGTCGGCCGCGTCGCCGGACAGACGTCCGAGTTCGTCGAGTTCGGCCTCGCTCGCCATGCCGGGCATCTGACCCACCTCGGCCGACATCCCCATCCAGGTCATCGCTGAATCTGATTCGTTCGACTCGGTCTCTCCGTAGTCGCGCAGCAGTTGGATCATCCGACCGACCTCGATGCTCTGGCCCCGGGCGATGCCGGCAGCGACCGTGCGAAGGCCTGGGCGCGTGTCGGGAAGGCCGCGATAGATGAACGCCATCAGTACCGCCTGCTCGTGGTGCTCTCGCATGTCCTGGAGAAAGCCCGTGTCGACCTCGTTGTGTTCGATGCGGGACCCACTGTCGCCGACCATCCAGCCGACCATTCCGGCGAGGATCGCAGCGGTGACCACCAGCGTGATGATGTTCACCGGGTGTTGCCACCACGGCAACACGATCGTGTCGTCGCTCGCTCCGTAGATCCCGCCGCCGGCAGCGACATTCGCCTCGGCTTCACGCTCGTCGGCCCGACGCTCGAGTTCGATGATCTGGTCGAAGGAGAGGTCGGCGGATTCGTCGGCGGGGGCGGCCATCGAAACAGTCTGCCATCGGCACACGCGGGTTGGGCGTCGCACGGTGCGATCACTCGGCGCCCAGAGCGATACCTTCGGCACATGGGGAGCACAGGCCGCGTCGGGCGGCCACCGGCGGGTGATTCGGCCGAGACGCGTCGGCGGATTCTGCATGCGGCGCGCATCAGGTTTGCCCGCGACGGTTACCGAGCCACGACCAACCGACTGATCGCCGATGATGTCGGCATCACGCCGGGCGCGATCTATCACTATGTCGAGTCGAAGGCCGAGCTGTACGCGGCTGTGTACTGCGACACGGTCGATCACGTGTACACCGACTTCGAGCGGGTCGTCGCCGGCGAGCGGCATCTGCTGGCCCAGTTCTCTGCGGTGCTCGAACGGGCGTGTGACCTCCAGATGAACGATCCGTCGATCACCGGGTTCATCGTGGCCGTTGCGCAGGAGACGCAGAGGCATCCCGACTTGCTGGCGCTGCTGTCTCCCCAGCGTGGTCGCCATTCGCGCTTCTTCACCGGCCTCGTCGAAGCGGCCGCTGAGCGTGGTGAACTCCAGGCCGACGTCGATCAGCGGGCACTGGCAGATCTGCTCGGCGCCGTCCTCAGCGGGCTGGCTCGCATGTCGGCCGCGGCCGGTGACCCGAAGCGCTACACGGCGGCTGTCGAGGTGCTCGAACGGTTCTTCGACGGCTCGCTGGTGTCGGTTCGTTCGTGACCGGATCCGTGGCGCACTGCGCGAGCTGCAACGTGCAATGTCGGTGATGATGTTCGTCTGATCACGGACGCCACGCCAACAGTCCTCGTCAGCCGTCGGTCTTGAAGCACTGCAAGACGCTGTCCGGCAGATCTCCCGCCGCCAGCGTGTCGGTATCGAGGCCCTTGAGGGCGTCCTTCATGCATGTGACGTCGACATTCTCGTCGCCCATGTCGGCGATGATCGAGTCGACGAGAGAATCGGTGCTGACACAGCCGAAGAGCTCGGTACCCAGGGCTTCGCCCTCGTCGCTCAGGACCGGTTGCGTGTCGGGGCCGGCCTCGATGATCCTCTTCGAATCGTCATCGCTGAGTTTGGCGGCGATGTCCTCGACACAGCTCCGGTCGAGCACGAGGCCCGCAGCATCCGCTGAGGCCATGAGTTGATCGACGACTTCGGTATGGGAGCTGTCGCTTCCGCCCCCACACGCGCCGAGCAGCAGCACCGCTGCCGCTGCTACTACCGGGAAGATGAGTCGTGAACGCATGGGGGTCCTTGTCGTCGTGTGGTGCAAAGGTGGAAATCGATGGGCTCCACCTCTCGGAACTCTCTCAGATCGTCGTGAGGCACGGTCGTCACCCTGGATGTGCGCCCTGACCGTCACAGCTCGTCGCCACTGCGGGGCGGGTGGACTCGGAGTCGGTCGCCTGGCCGAGGACTCACCGGACCGGAACCATCTCTCTGGCCGGACGGGTGGTGTGCTCGCGGACCAGGTCGACGGTCACCAGGGTCAAGGCCACCCACACGAGCACGAACCCGACGACTCGGCTGGCAGGCAGGGTCTCGTCGAACACGAGCCAGCCCAGCAGGAAATTGATGATCGGCACGAGGTAATTCGTCGGCCCGAGGATCGTGAAGGGCACGCGTTTGGCCGCGAACGCGAACAGCAGCAGCGGGATCGCGGTGATCGCCCCTGTCCCGACGAGCAGGGGCCAGTCGGCCCCGCTCGCCTGGGATGGGATGCCGTCGGTGCGGAGGAATCCGACGACTACGACGACGAACGCCGGAAGGGCGAGGACGAACAGTTCGCTGCTGAGGCTGGCAACCGGATCGAGGGGGACTCGTCGCTTCGTCAGCCCGTACCACGACCAGCTGCCGGCGAGCAGCAACGCGACCCACGGCATGCGCCCGTACGACACCGTGAGCATGACCACGGCGGCGAGCGCGAATGCGATCGAGGCTCGTTTCATCGGCGTGAGCCGCTCACCGAGCACGAACACCCCGAGTGCCATGGTTCCCAGCGGTGCCAGGAAGTAGCCGAGCGCCGTCTCGATGACGTGGTCGTTCACGACGGCCCACACGTAGGTCGTCCAGTTGAGGCTCAGCAGCAGTGACGCCAGACAGATGCGGGAGACGAGAGCCGGCGTTCGCAGAGCGTCCGACACGGGCGTCCAGCGACCCGTCACCGAGACGACGATTGCCATGAACAGACTTGCCGACGTGATCCGCCATCCGATCAGCTCGATCGCGTCGAGACCGCTGAGCTGCTTCCAGTAGATCGTGAGCAACCCCCACAGCACGTAGGCGACGACCGCCGCCTGCACACCACGAAGCTGTTCACCGTCCATCGGTGGTGCACGCTACGGCCGAGCGTGGACGAACGCGTGTTGTCCACTGGGCGGTCGGGACTTGTCCAGAGCGCCGCTGCCTTCCAGACTCTCGGAGTGGACATCCGCGTCGGACCCGATCCAGCCGAACGAGCAGCCGCCTGGGTCGCACGTCGTCTTCGCGACTCGGTGCGTCGCCGGGGCGCTGCATCGGCGGCGCTGAGCGGGGGAAGTTCGGCACCTGCGATGCTCGACGCACTGATCTCGATGGACGTTCCATGGGAGCGGGTCGAGGTCTGGCAGGTCGACGAACGGGTCGCCCCGGACGGCCACGAGGCGCGGAACGCGAACCAGCTTCACGAACTGTCGACCGTGGCGAAGGTGCATCTGATGGCGGTGGCCTCGCTCGATCTACGGGCAGCGGCGCGCCGTTACTCCGCGTCGCTGCCCGATCGGTTCGACATCGTGCATCTGGGGCTGGGCGCCGACGGGCACATGGCGTCGTGGCCACCCGGCGACGTGACCGTACGCGAATCACCCAGGTCGGTCGAGGTCGTCGAGTCGTTCAACGGCTGGCCCCGCCTGACGCTCACGAGCCGCGTGGTCAACCGAGCCCGCAGCCGGGTCGTGCTCACGTCCGGCGACACCAAACGTCCGATGGTCGAGCGCTGGCTGCTCGCCGACCCGACGATCCCTGCGACGGCGCTCAGGCGCACCGACACGTGGGTGTTCGTCGACCAGGCCGCCGCGCCCGGTGTTGCGATCCTGCATCCGGTCGACGCCGAGTTCGATCTGCCGACGTGACACGGTCGGCCACCGGGTCGGTCGGCTCACTCGTGAGCGATGGCGTCGAGCACGTTGAGGCGGGCGGCCCGCCGCGCCGGGAACGAAGCTGCTGCCCAACCGGCGGCCGTGGCGATCACGATATAGATCACGAGCATCACGGTCGGGATGGCGAGTTGGTTGATGATCGTGGCCGGGATGGCGATGACGGCCAGCCAGCCGAACCCCAGACCGACGACGACGCCGAGCATCGCTCCGAACAGTGAAACGACAGCGGCTTCGCGTCGGATCATGCCTCGCGTCTGACGGCGGGTCATACCCACCGCACGCATCAGGCCGATCTCCTGGGTGCGCTCCAGCACGGACAACGCCATGGTGTTGGTGATGCCGAGCAACGCGATGACGATCGCCAAGAGCAACAACACGTTGATGATGATGAGCAGCGAGTCGAGTTGGCTCTCCAACCGCTTGCTGAACTCCGCCCGGGTCTCGAACTGAAGCTGCGGGAACTCTTGCTCGAGCGGCGTCAGGGCGGCGTCCGCCGCGGCAGGATCGACATCCGCAGCGATGGCGGCAGAGATGACGCTGTCGTTGTTCGAATCGAAGTACGCATCCCATCCGGACAGATCGATCATGTAGTGGCCCACGAGGAACTCGTTGCCATAGACGGCCCCAATGGTGAGCGTCTGCACGCCGGCAGCGGCGAATTCGACGTCGAGTCGATCCCCGACCACGACGCCGAGGTCATCGGCCGCGGTCTGGGTCAGGATGATGCTGTCGGGGTTGGCGCTCGCGGCAGGGTCGCCCGCCTGGACGTCGACCGCCATCAGGTCGGTGAGGACGCCCAGATCTGCGCCGACGACGTTCTTTTCGGCACCGTCGATGCGAATATTGCCGTACCGCACCGACGAGACGGGGCCGAACTCGGGCAGCGTCTCGATCTGTTGTGCGAGTTCACCGGTGAAGTCGAAGTCGCCATTCGCCGTGATCACGTAATCGGCGATCATCGTGGAGCCCAGCTCCGACTTGAACGACGCCTTGAGCGACTCGGCGACGACGCTGGCCATGGCGATCAATGCCAAGCCGATCATCAGGCCGGCCGCCGTCGAAGCCGTGCGCTTGTTGTTGCGAGCGGCGTTCTGGCGTGCGAGGTGGCCAGTGACGCGGTCGCCGGGCAGATGCTCGAGCGGGGCGCCGAGGAATGATGCGGTTGGGCTGGAGAACAGTGGGGCGTACATCGACACAGCGACGAACACGAGCACCGCGCCGAGACCCAGGGAGATGAGCAGCAAGCCCGTTGAGGCTCCGCCGAAGATCCCGTACACCATGGCGGCGATGCCCACCACCGACAGGACGATCGCGATGATCGTGCGGCGTGTTCCTTCGCCCGACCCGAATCGGAAACCGGCTCGCATCGCGGCGATCGGCGGCACTTTGGCTGCGCGCCTCGCCGGTGTCAGCGAGGCGAGCAGGGTGACACCGATACCGACGATCAGCGCGGCGACGATCGTACGCGGCGAGATGATGATGTCCATGCTCGGCAGGGTCATACCGAGGCTGCTCATCAAGCCGCGAAGGCCGAGTGCCAGGAGTACGCCGCCGCCGAGCCCCACGATCGATGCGACCACTCCGACGATCAGCGATTCGAGCATCGCGCTGAACCGCACCTGGGCCGAACTCGCCCCGAGCGCTCGCAGCAGCGCCAGCTGGCGGACGCGTTGGCCGAGCAGGATGTTGAACGTGTTGCTGATGATGAACGTGCTCACGAAGACGGCAACCAGCGCGAATGCGAGCAGCACGTTGCCGAAGATGTTGACGACGCTCGTGAAGTCGTCCTGATTCTCGTCGACGACGACACTGCCGGGAACCGCCTCGATATCGGTCGGCAATACTTGGTCGAGCCGTTGGATCAGCGTGTCCGGTTCGACGCCGGGCGCAGCGGCGATATCGATCCACTGGACCGTGTTGCCGCTTCCGTCGAGCCGCTGGATCTCGTCGAGGGTGAACGACACGAGCACGGCGCCTGCCAGGGCGTTCTCATTGCCGAACCGGGTGAGCCCGACCAGGGTGAACGGTTCGCGACCCGCAGCGCCGACCACGTCGTAACCGTCCCCGACAACGAAGCCGTCACGATCGGCGGTCCCTTCGTCGATCGCGAACTCACCCGGCGCGGTCGGTGCCGTGCCGGCCACGATCGTCAGCGGATTCAGGCCGGAATCTCCCCAGTTGAACGACAGGATCGGCGCGCCCATCGTCTCGATCGGGCCTCCGTCAGCCTTGATCGGAACGATCTTCGTGCTCTGCATGCCTGCGGAGATCTCGTCGACGCCGTCGACGCCCATGATGATGCCGAGCAGGTCCTCGTCGATCGGGCGGCTGCCGAGGGAGACCTCGGAGAACTCATCCTTCGACCTGACCTCCACGTCGACCTCTGCGTTGGCGTCCTCGATGATGGTGTTGAACGTGCGTACCAGGCCGTCGGTGAGCACGAACGAGGCCACGACGAAGCTGACCCCGAGGACGACGGCGAATGTCGTGAGAGAGAAGCGGAGCTTGTTGCTCGTCAGGCTCCGGAAGCTGAGTTTGAGCATTGCGCGCATGTCATGCCTCGAGCCCCTTGATCCGATCGATGACCTGATCGGTGGTCGGGGACTTCAGCTCTCCGACCAGTTTGCCGTCTCGCAAGAACACGACGACGTCGGCATAGGACGCCGCCCCCGGATCATGTGTGACCATCACAACGGTCTGGTTCCAGTCGTCGACGGCGCGGCGCAGGAAGCCGAGCACCTCGTGGCCGCTCTTCGAGTCGAGATTGCCGGTCGGCTCATCGGCGAAGATGATGTCGGGTCGGGAGACCAGTGCGCGGGCCACAGCCACCCGCTGTTGCTGGCCGCCCGACAGCTCGTCGGGACGGTGCTGCAGGCGATCGCCGAGTTGGAGGCTTCCGATCACCTCGCTCGCCCACGCTTCGTCGGCATCCCGGCCGCCGAGCATCAACGGCAGCATGATATTCTCTTCGGCCGTCAGCGTAGGTACCAGGTTGAACGCCTGGAAGATGAAGCCCAGTCGTCTCCTGCGCAGCAGGGTCAGGTCCTTGTCGGAGAGTTCCGAAATCAGCGTGTCGCCAACCCGGGTCTCGCCGTCGGTGACCGCATCGAGCCCTGCCATACAGTGCAGCAGCGTCGATTTTCCGGAGCCGGAAGGCCCCATGATCGCTGTGAGCCTTCCTGCTTCGAACCCGACATCGACGTGGTCGAGAGCGACCACCCGCGTGTTGCCGGCACCGTAGATCTTGGTCAGCCCGCTGGCCTGCGCGGCCATACGGGCCGATTGCGCATGCGCAGTTGTGGCAGCGGAACGCGAATCGAGCACGTCGGACATGATCACTCCTAACGTCTTGACCTGCCTTCCAGAAAACCCGACCTTCGGCCCTTGGCACTAGGGCCGAACGTCAGCACCGTGGAGTCGGAAGGAGATCCCGATGTGGTGTCGACGACCGATCAACACGGCTGACGAGTCGGTCTCGTTCGGAGACGAACCAGGTTCAGCTCTCGATGACACCGACGGCGGCAAGCCAGATCGCGGCGACGTCGCGGATCTCGGATCCGTCCTGGATGCTTCGATTCATCAGCTGGAGCGCGATCGTGGTCAGCCGACTTGACATGGCGTTGAGCGCGTCGGCGACGTCAGTGCCCCAGCGGTCGAGGGCGGCGCGCCTGATGACCGGCACGACATTGTCGGCAGGCTGCAAGCCGAGATCGTCATCGAGTACCACGAATGGGCCGGTCGCCACCTCTGCAGCAGTCGAGAACATCACACCGACATCGATCTCGTCGCGAATCAGCGCTTCGGCGGTGACGGCCAGGTTTCGGTGGGGGACGAACTCTGCGAACTCCAGCTCGTATGTCGATCGGAGGCCGAGCAGACACAACGGCCGGTCGGGACACTCAGCCGGACCCCCGACCCTCAACGTCGTCGCCACGCCTTTGAGATCGCTGATCGACGACAACCCGTGCTCGCGCGCCGTGGCCTCGGTCACGACGAACACGTTGACATCGACGGCCGGCGCAGGCTCGAGCGGGAGCAGACCGCGGGGTTCGAGTGCGTCGGCGAGACCTGTCGGGATGTCGACGCGAGCGCCGAAATGGTCCCCGGCTGTTCCCGCATACTCTGGCACCAGATCGATGTGGCCCTGCTCCATCGCCGGCGCCACGACCTCGCGGGGGCCGACCGCGCCCAGCCTGGTGACCTCGAAGCCATTCGCCTCGAGCACCTGTGCGTACAACTCGGCCACGAGTTGGCTCTCGGTGAAATCGAAGCTTGCGATGCGTATCGAGTCGGACGCTCGATCGCTGGTCGAAACGGAGTCGGTCCCACCACAGGACATCAGGACCGAGAGGGCGATCACGCCGGCAAGCCACTTCGTCTTGCTCACGCCTCCAGTCTGGCGCGGAATCCGGTAGGTGGAACATGGACGCCGGCCTCGACACGTCAGCCGGGCGGCCTCGTCGCCGCCCGAGCGGGGAGCCGCCACCGCTTCCACGTGAGCTGAATCGCGCTGCGATCGGCTGGGTCGTGGCGTTCGCTTTCTGGGCCGTCCTCTGGGTCTGGATCTTCGTCTCGGACGCGCCGGCGATCTGGATCACCGAACGCGACCTCGAGATGATGGCGCCGATCGTCGACCACCGAGTCGACTGGTTGACCCCGACGATGCAGTCGGTGAACGAGATCGGCACGCATTGGGCGACACCGGTCGTCGGGTGGTGCGCATTGCTCGGCGCGCTCTGGACCCGACGGGTCCGGCTCGCATTGCTCGTGGTCGCGTCGTTGTCGGTCGTCGCCGGCGCGGTGACGGTCGTGGCCGTCAGGATCGGCAGACCGCGGCCACTGGGCATCACGCGGATCGGAGATTGGGAAGGCTTTGCCCAGCCGTCGCGACCGGTCGCGCTGCTTGCCGCCGCCCTCGTCGCTGCGACGCTTGCACTGGTGCCTCGTCCCAGCCGGGGCGGGTGCTATTGGTGCATCGGGACAGCGCTGACGGTGGTGGGTGTCGCTCAGGTGTACACCGGTGTCGATCACCCGACCGATGTGCTCGCCGGCGCGACCGTTGGCGTAGCGATAACGCTCGTGCTGTTCCGAACGATCGCACCGGAAGCCGTCTTCCCGGTGCACTACGGCGGCGGAAGGGCTGCACACCTCGATGTCACCGGGGTTCGCGGCGACGCCATACGCGCAGGGATCGGCGGACAGCTCGGGCTCGAAGTACTCGAGATCACACCGGTAGCGCTCGAGAGTTCGGCTGGTTCGACACCGCTCCGAATCGATACCGCAAACGGCGAGACCTACTTCGCCAAACTGTACGCCCACAGCCATCTCCGCTCGGATCGCTCGTACAAACTGGGTCGCACCTTGTTGTACGGGCGACTCGAGGACGAGCAGCGTTTCACCTCGGTTCGCCGACTGGTCCAGCATGAGGACTACATGCTCCACGTCATGCGTCGCGTCGGGATTCCGTGCCCCGCACCGTTCGGTATCGTCGAGATCACACCTGACCGTGAATATCTCATGGTGACCGAGTTCCTCGGCGGCGCAGCCGAGGCCGGTGAGAGTGTTGTCACCCAGGACCTGATCGACGAGGGCCTGTCGATCGTGGACCGGCTCTGGCGCTCGGGGCTCGCTCACCGGGACATCAAGCCGGCGAACGTGATGATCCAGGACGGACACATGCGACTCGTCGATGTCTCGTTTGCCGAGATCCGACCGTCGCCCTGGCGCCAGGCGGTCGATCTGGCGAACATGATGCTCGTCCTGGCGCTGCGGACCGATCCCGAATCCGTGTATGAGCGGGCTCGGCTACGGTTCAGCGACGACGAGATATCAGAGGCGTTCGCAGCGTCACGTGGCGTGACGCTGCCGTCGCAGCTCCGCAAGGACGTACGTCGGGACGGTCGACTCCTGCTGCAACAGTTCCGTGCGCTCGCTCCGCCGCGTCCGCCCGTTGCGATCCAGCGGTGGTCGTGGCGGCGTCTCGGGCTGATGGTGTGGATGCTCACGATCACGGTCGCTGTGGCAGCCGTGTTCGTCCTGAATCTCCAGGACATCGGGTTGCGATGAGGTCCGCAGGTCGCATCTCTCGTCGGCTGGCCGGTGGTGTCGTCGCGGCGATGACCGCCGTGCTGGCGACCGCGTCCTGTGCAACCGAAGAGACCATGCCCGCCCCATCGTGCATCGACGGAGGCTCGAGCCTGATCGAGGCCCAGTCGGTGCCGAGCGCGACGCAGATCCCTTGCCTGGACCCTCTTCCCGAGGGCTGGGTGGTGGCATCGGTGAGCGTGAACCAGGATCGAACGTTGGTGCGACTCGACTCGGATCGTGCCGGCGACAACGCAGCGACGCTCCGGTTCGAAATGACGTGTGATGTGTCGAATGCCGTGGCAGCGCCGAGCGACTTGTACCCCGCCAGCCGATTCGATGACATCGAGCGACTGTCACCGGGGTTCCGCGCGCATCGCTACTACACGTTTCCTGGAGGGTGTGTCTCGTGGTACTTCGACTTCGACGACGGCGCCACCGCCACGGAGTCGGTGGTGATCGGCGATGTACTGGTGCTCGTCTCGCGCGAGTCCGTCAACGACGGTGTCCGTGAGTTCTTCCTCGACGAGGAACTCTGATGCGCTCCTGGGTGCCGCTCGGCTGTGCAGGCGCAGCGGTCGCGTGGTCGGCCCACGCAGCGCGACAGCACGAGGTGACCGACTGCGAGGCGATTCCCTTCCGTTCCGTCAACCGTGCCACCGATGTCGTCGAATGGCCTGCATGGGTCGCGATGCAGTCGGGAGCGCTCGGCGCGGTGTTCGTCGCGGCCGGTGCCGAGCGGATCTTTGGTGACCGTCGGCGCTCGGTGCGGCTGCTTGTCTCGGGCATCGGGGCGTGGGGTCTGGCCAAGGTGCTCAAGCCGCTGGTCGGTCGTGGCCGGCCGGCCGACGTGCTCGACGATGTGGTGGTGCGTGGGCGTACGCAGCGCGGGCTGGGGTACCCCTCCGGCCATGCGGCGGTGTCGATGGCGCTCGCCCTCGCCGGTGCCAGGTCGGCGCGATGGCGGGTCGGCGGGCTCGCGGTCGCTGCAATCGTGGGGTGCAGCCGGATGTACACGGGCGCTCACCTGCCGTTGGACGTCGGCGGAGGCTTTGCCGCCGGTGCCGTCGCTGCTCTGACCACCGACCGGCTGGGCCGGTCGATGCACGATCGGCACGCGACGGCTGGGACCGCGGACTGACGGCAATCACTAGCGTGGTGATCGTGCCCGGTCTCAGTCCCGCCTCCGTCCGTACCCTCGCTGAACTCTTCGAGGTCGATCCGGGCCGCAGCGACAGGTATGTCGTCGTTGCCGGTGATCTCCGCATCGACTACTCGAAACATCCGGTCGACGACGACATCCTCGCCATGCTCCTCGACCAGGCCGAGGCCGCCGGTGTCGTGTCGCGACGAGATGCGATGTTCGCCGGAGCGCACATCAACGTGACCGAGGATCGAGCGGTGCTCCACACGGCCCTCAGGGCTCCACGGGACGCCGTGATCGAGGCCGACGGTGTGGATGTCGTGCCCGACGTGCACGCCGTGCTCGACGCAATGAGGACGTTCGCCGACCGGATCCGTGCCGATGACCTCATCACCGACGTGGTCAACATCGGGATCGGCGGTTCCGACCTCGGCCCGGCGATGGCGGCCCGGGCGCTCGCTGCATTCGGCCATCCACGGCTGCGTGCCCACTTCGTGTCGAACGTCGATGGTGCAGACGTGCACGCCACCTTGCAACGGCTCGATCCGGCCTCGACGCTGTTCATCGTGGCGTCAAAGACTTTCGGCACGATCGAGACGTTGACGAATGCTCACACCGCACGCACGTGGCTCGTCGACGAACTCGGCGAAGCCGCAGTCGCGGATCACTTCGTCGCGGTGTCGACCAATGCCGAGCGGGTCGCTGCGTTCGGGATCGAGACGACCAATATGTTCGGGTTCTGGGACTGGGTCGGCGGCCGCTACTCGATCGACTCGGCGATCGGGTTGTCGCTGATGATCCTCATCGGACCCGACGCATTCAGCGAGTTCCTCGGCGGCTTCCACACGATCGATGAGCATTTCCGTACCTCACCGTTGGATGCCAACGCCCCGGTGTTGCTGGGCATGATCGGCATCCTCCACTCGGACGTGCTGGGACGCGACACGAAGGTGGTGCTGCCGTATGCACAGGAACTCGCGCGGTTTCCCGCATACCTGCAACAGCTCGACATGGAGTCCAACGGCAAACGGGTGCGGCTCGACGGCTCACCGGTCGACGGTGACACCGGCCCGATCGTGTGGGGCGAGCCGGGCACCAACGGTCAGCACGCGTTCTACCAACTGCTGCACCAGGGCACGCGCGTGGTACCGGCAGACTTCATCGGGTTCGCGACGCCGAACCATCCATATCGACATCACCACGACCTCCTCATGTCGAACCTGTTTGCCCAGGCCGAGGCGCTCGCATTCGGGCGGCCGAACCCGGCAGAGCCTCACCGTCACTTTCCTGGTGACCGTCCCAGCACGCTGATCCTCGCCGATCGCTTGACGCCCTCGGTGCTCGGCCAACTGATCGCGCTGTACGAACACATCGTGTTCGTACAGGGTGCGGTGTGGGGGATCAACAGCTTCGATCAGTGGGGGGTCGAGCTCGGCAAGGAACTCGCCAACCGCATCACCCCGGAACTCACCGACCTGCCCGACCCGGCGATGCACGACTCGTCGACGAATGCTGCCATCGCCTGGTACCGGGATCGTCGCTGACATGGCGCGCTCGGGGCCGATCGTCGAACCGGTTGCGACCTACCGACTCCAGCTCACGCCCGAGTTCGGTTTCGATGCCGCGATCGGCCTGCTCGGGCACATCCACCGGCTCGGTGTCAGCCATCTGTACCTCTCGCCGATCAGCCAGGCGGTGCCCGACTCGTCGCACGGATACGACGTGGTCGATCACACCGCCGTGCGCGGCGAGTTCGGAGGCGCCTCGGCGTTCGAGCGGTTGTTGGACGCCGTCGCGGCCCTACGAATGGCCGTGATCTTCGACCACGTCCCCAACCACGTCGCCGCCACACGACCCGACCTCAATCCGACATGGTGGGCGCTGCTGCGCGATGGCCCGGGCTCAGCGGCCGATGCATGGTTCGACGTCGACTGGGAACTCACCGACGGACGCGTCATCCTGCCGGTCCTCGGAGCGCCCCGCGAGCAGGCGATCGAGCAGAGCGCGATCGCGGTCGAGGGCGACGCGCTCGTCGTCTACGGCGATCGTCGGCTGCCGCTGGCGCCGGGTACCGAGGACCTTCCGCTCGCCGAGATGCTGGCGGCGCAGCACTATCTCCTGCAGCACTGGCGAAACCCTGCCCGCAATGTGCGGCGGTTCTTCACGATCGATGATCTGGTGGCCGTGCGCGTCGAGCACGAGCACGTGGCCGAGGTCGTCGACACCTTGCCGGCTCGCTACGCCGACCACGACGGTTTCGGAGGGGTCCGCGTCGACCACGTCGATGGACTCGCAGACCCGCTCGGCTATCTCACGGGTTTGCGACGCCGGATCGGTGACGCCGCGCTGTTGTACGTCGAGAAGATCGTGGCGCCGGGGGAGTGGTTGCCGGACTCCTGGCCGGTCGACGGCACGACCGGGTACGAGTTCATCCGGTCCGTCGATCACGTGTTACTGGCGGCCGGTGCCGAGACCGTGTTCGACGAGCTGTGGGCCGAATGCGGCTCGGACGGTCACACCGCCCACGAACTCGAGGTGATCGCGCGCCAGGAAGTCGTCGACGAAGCGCTCGCACCCGGGTTCGGTCGGTTGCTCCGGATCGCCGCGCGCGGGCTCGGCGTGTGCGAGGCGGACCTACGGGACGAAGTCGGGCAACTCACGACGAGATTGCCTCGCTACCGCACATATCTGCCCGATGACCCGGACGCCGAGCGGCTGATCGACGCGATCTCGCGTGGACCGGTGGCCCGCGCCCTGCTCGACCCTCGAGGCGTCGACCAGGTCGAGATGCGCCGCCGGTGGCAGCAGCTCACCGGCCCGGTGATGGCGAAAGGTGCCGAGGACCGTTCGTTCTATCGGTATCTCCGACTGGCTTCGCTGTGTGAGGTCGGAGGCGATCCAGGGCGGTTCGGCATCACGGTCGACGAATTCCACACCGACAACCAGCGGCGACTGGCGACATGGCCGCTCGCGATGCTGGCGTCGTCGACCCACGACACGAAACGTTCCGAGGACGTGCGCGCCAGATCGGCCGCCCTGACCTGGCTGGCCGATGCCGAGCCCGACCGCACGATCGGCTTCCTGACGGGGTGGATCGTCGAGTTGGCAGGTCGCACCGGTGTGGATGCGGCGACCGCTTCGCTCGCCGCTCAGACCGTGATCACCACACCAGGCCTCGACGCCGCTCGGCTCAACGACTACCTGGTCAAGGCGTGTCGCGAAGCATCGACGCGCACCGACTGGGAACGTCCGGACGACGACTTCGAACGTCGCCTTGCCGAGCTGGCCGTGCTCGCCACCTCGGTCGACCCCGAGTCACGACTCGGCCTCGACACGATCGCGCCGGGTATCTCGCTCGCTGCGACCGCTCTACGGCTGACGTCGCCCGGCGTGCCCGACCTGTACCAGGGGTCGGAGGCTGTGGTCTTCCAGCTCGTCGACCCCGACAACCGGGTGCCACCCGACTGGGACACGGTGGCACGGTTCGCCGCCGACGAGCGGACGGTCGCGGCGCTCTGGGCCGAGAACGATCCGGCCGTCAAGACGGTGCTCGTGCGCGAGATGCTGGCGCTGCGCCGACGTCGACCCGACTCGTTCGGCCCGAGTGGCACGTACGCCCCGATCGAGGTGTCGCAGGGCGCGATCTGTTACGCCCGGGGCGACGACGTGGTCGTTGCGGTACGACGTGGCGCGGCTGAGGTGACCGGATCGCTCACGTTTCCGGCCGGCACCTGGTACGACGTGCTCGACATCGAGGCCCCCTCGCTGTCGGGTACGGTCACGGCGTCGTCGGTCGTGGGGAGCGGTGCCGAGCAAACGTTGCCGGTGGCGGTCTTCGAACGCGACTGAGGCTGTGCCCGGCGGTCATGCGAGCCACCGAGGCGTGTGATGCCCCGATGCCCTCGTCGCCGGGTCTGAAGCCGACAGGGTGGCCACGTGTTCGACGCGGGCGTGGCCCGGATCGGGCGCGATTCGATCGTTCAGCTCGTGACGACGGCGACCGTCCAGGCGGCGATCGTCAGCTGATCGGGGAGCACCCTCGTCGTGCCGTCCCCGCCCCAGCGGGTGTCATCGCTGGCGAACGTCAACGTGCCCGTCAGCGGCAACTCGACCGCCGCATCGGATTCGTTGATCACGACATGGCTCGTCGGCTCGCCCAACGTTCGTGTGATCACGACGCACTCCTCGATCAGTTCGACCCGTTGCGTCGCCAGGGCCGACGCGATGGCGGCAACCTCTCGCCGAACGCGTAGCAGCTCGGTGTACATCGCCAGCAGCCGGGCCGCACGTTCGTCGCGTTCGACCACCGTCGGATCGATGATCGCCGCCTCGAACGTCGCCAGATCCCCCGGTTCGGGGACTCCGACGGTCCAGTCGGCGCCCTCGAACTCGGCCCGTCGCCCGTCGTTGGTGGCCTGCAGCACCGCCGGATCGGTGTGGTCGACGAAGAATGGAAACGGTGCCCGCTCGCCGTACTCCTCGCCCATGAACAACAGCGGTGTGTACGGCGACAACAGCACCGCCGCCGGAGCGAACCGGCGCTGCGCGGCGCTGATGTGATGGTCGGGCCGATCTCCGGCCGGGCGGTTGCCGACCTGGTCATGATTCTGTGAACAGGCGACGAACCGGTGGGCGGCCACGTCGTCGACCGGTCGCCCGTGCCGGCGGCCGCGAGCGATCGAATACTGACCCCGGAACTTCCAGCGATGGGTGATCGTCTCGGCCAGCTCGGCGGATGTGCCGTCGTAATCGGCGTAGTACGTGCGTCGATCTCCTGTCATCGCCACCCGGAGGTTGTGGTGAACGTCGTCGCACCACACGGCATCGAAACCGATGCCGTCATGCTCGATCGCGTGCAGCTGTCGTGGATCGTTGTCGGATGATTCGCCGATCAGCACGATCGCGCGTCGCGCTCTCGCGGCGGCCGCCCGCGCCATCGCGCACACCTCGCTCCAGAATTGGTTGGCGGTGGTGTCGACGATCGCGTGGACAGCATCGAAACGGAATCCGTCGACGTGGAAGTCCCGGATCCACCTGACTGCATTCTCGATGTAGAAGTGGCGCACACCGTCGCTGTCGCGACCGCTGACGTTGATCGCCGGCCCCCACGGTGTCCGGAACTCGTCGGTGAAGTACGGGCCGAACCGGGGCAGGTAATTGCCCTCCGGCCCGAGATGGTTGTAGACCACGTCGAGGATGACGGCGAGGCCGTTGGCGTGGGCGGCGTCGACAAACCGGGCGAGCGCGGCCGGTCCGCCGTAGTGGTCCTGCACCGCGTAGGCGAACACACCGTCGTAGCCCCAGTTGCGGCGGCCGGGGAAGGCGTTGACGGGCATCAACTCGATCGTGGTGACTCCGAGTTCGCGGAGTCTCGGGAGTTCGAGGATCGCAGCATCGAACGTGCCGGCCGGTGTGAACGTGCCGACGTGTAGTTCGTAGAGGACGGTTCCGGCGAGACCGCGCCCGCGCCACTCGTGGTCGTTCCATTCGAACTGCCGGGGATCGACGATCGATGACGCGCCGTGTACACCGTCGGACTGCAGCGCCGAGGCCGGGTCGGGCAGCGGGTCACCACCGTCGATCGAGTAGCGGTACGTGTCGCCGTCGCCGGCGTCGTCGACGACCAGTCGCCAGTACCCCTCGCCGATCGGCTCGAGGTCCCGTCGTTGATCACCGATCACCACCGCCACGTCCGCTGCGAATGGGGCCCACAGCACGAAGGTCGTGCCGGTCGCGTCGACGTGAGCGCCTGGCGACTCTGCCATCAGGACGCAGCAGTAGCCGGTCGCCCGGTCGAGGGGTGCCCCACCGACGGCCCGGCATCCGTCAGGCGCATCAACATCAGCGAGCGACTCGTCACCGGGACGACCGCGCCGGCTTCGACGTACTCCGATCCGACCTCGGGCGTGCCGACGTCCGGTCGGGTGCTGTCGAGCACGAACACCCATCTCGCGCCGAACCGAGCACCCGGAATCTTCCAGTCGAGATCGAGCTCGCTGGCGTTGAACAGGATCAGGAAGGTGTCGTCGACGATTCGGCCACCGAATGAGTCGGTGGCATGGATCCCCTGGCCGTTGAGGAAGACCCCGACCGACTTGGCGAAGCCCGAGTCCCAGTCGTCGTTGTCCATCTCGTTGCCGTCGGGCTTCAACCACGCCATGTCGTCCATGCCGCGGATCTGTCGGCCCTGGAACCAGCGCCGCCTCCGGAACACCGGATGCTGGCGTTGGATGTGGACCAAGCGTTTCACCCAGTCGAACAGCTCCTCGTCGACGTGTTCCCAGTCGTGCCAGGTGAGCTCGGAGTCTTGGCAGTAGGCGTTGTTGTTACCGCCCTGGGTATGGCCGATCTCGTCGCCGCCCGAGATCATCGGCACGCCTTGTGACAGCAGCAGGGTCGCGATCAGGTTGCGCTTCTGACGGGCTCGCAGTTCGTTGATCGCCGGGTCGTCGGTCGGGCCCTCGACTCCGTGATTCCATGAGCGGTTGTGCGACTCACCGTCTCGGTTGCCTTCGCCGTTGGCCTCGTTGTGCTTGTCGTTGTACGACACCAGGTCGGCGAGGGGGAAGCCGTCGTGGCAGGTGATGAAGTTGATCGAGGCGGTCGGCTTGCGGGTGTCGGCCTCGTACAGGTCGGAGCTCCCGGTGAAGCGATAACCGAACTCGGCCAACGCCGCCGGCTCGCCGCGCCAGAAGTCGCGGATCGTGTCGCGGTACTTACCGTTCCATTCCGACCAGTGCGGCGGGAACTTGCCGACCTGGTAGCCGCCTTCGCCGACGTCCCACGGCTCGGCGATCAACTTGCACTGTGAGATCACCGGGTCTTGTTGGATGATGTCGAAGAACGCCGAGAGCCGGTCGACCTCGTACAGCTCGCGGGCCAACGCAGAGGCGAGGTCGAACCGGAAACCGTCGACGTGCATCTCCAGGTACCAGTAGCGAAGGCTGTCCATGATCAGCTGCAGCACGTGCGGGTGGCGCATGTTCATGCTGTTGCCCGTCCCCGTGAAGTCGAGGTAATGGCGCTCGTCGCCGTCGACGAGCCGGTAGTAGGCGGCGTTGTCGATACCCCGCATCGACAACGTCGGACCCAGGTGATTGCCCTCGCCGGTGTGGTTGTACACGACATCGAGAATGACCTCGATCCCGGCCTCGTGGAGCGCCTTCACCATCGCTTTGAATTCCTGCGCGGCGCCCATCGCCCCGCGTGAGCTGTACCCGTTGTGGGGCGACAGGTAGGCGATCGAGTTGTAGCCCCAGTAGTTGCGGAGACCCATCTCGCGCAAGCGGTGGTCGTGGACGAACTGATGGACGGGCATCAACTCGATCGCCGTGATGCCGAGGTCGGTGAGGTGATTCAGGACAGCGGGGTGGGCGATGCCGGCGTAGGTGCCGCGCAACTCGTCAGGGACGCCGGGGTGACGCATCGTCAAACCACGCACGTGCGCTTCGTAGATGACGGTGTCGTGCATCGCCGTCGCCGGCGGCCGGTCGTTACCCCACTCGAAGAACGGGTCGCTCACCACGGCGAGCTGCACGTGGGGGGCGCTGTCGTCGAAGTTGGGTTTGTCGTGGTCGGCGAAGTCATACCCGAAGCAGGCCGGCGTCCAATCGATCACTCCCTCGATCGCCTTGGCGTACGGGTCGAGTAGGAGCTTGGACGAGTTGCACCAGATGCCGGCGCTGGGTTCCCAGCGGCCGTGTACCCGCCAGCCGTAGTGCTGGCCGGGGCGTACGTCAGGCAGATAGACGTGCCAGATGTGGCCGTCGACCTCGGTGACGTCGATGCGAACCTCGTCGCGTCGCCCTTGCGCGGTGGCGTCGCCGAGCAGGCACAGTTCGACGCCTTCGGCGACGCTCGAGAAGATCGAGAAGTTGGTCCCCGTGCCGTCGTAGGAGGCGCCAAGTGGATACGGGGTGCCCAACCAGCGGCGGGGCAGGTGTTTGGAGCCGGGCTCGGACATCCGCACAGTCTGCCGGGCAAGGGCCCGGCCCCAACTTCCTTCTGTGCGGCGAATGGCAGGCCCGGGCCTGCCATTCGCTGCACAGAACGGGGTGATCGTGGGTCGGCGGCTCGATATGGGGCAGAATCACTGATCTATGAGTGACAACGCATTGACCATCCAACGAGTCGGCGTCGTGGGCTGTGGCCTGATGGGCTCGGGCATCGCCGAGGTCTGCGCCCGCGCCGGCCTCGACGTGATGATCCGCGAGGTCAACGAAGCGGCCGCCGAATCGGGCCGTGCCCGTCTCGTGAAGTCGCTCGACCGCGGATTCACCGCCGGCAAGATGAACGAGGACGAGCGCGACGCCGCAGTGGCTCGTCTGAACTTCACCACCGACATCGCGGATCTGGCAGACCGCCAGCTGGTCGTCGAGGCCGTGGTCGAGGATGCGGCGATGAAAGTCGACATCTTCAAGCAGCTCGATCAGGTGGTGACCGCCGACGGGGCGATCCTGGCCAGCAACACCAGCTCGATCCCGATCATGAAGCTCGGCACCGCCACCCGGCGGCCCGAGCAGGTGATCGGCATCCACTTCTTCAACCCGGTGCCGGTCCTCAAGTTGGTCGAGTTGGTGACCAGCCTGATGACGAGCGACGACACCACCGCTCGTTCCGATGCATTCGCGGCGAACGTCCTGCACAAGCGGGTGATCCGCAGCCAGGACCGGGCTGGTTTCGTCGTGAACGCACTGCTGATCCCGTACCTGCTGTCCGCGATCCGCATGATGGAGTCAGGGTTCGCGTCGGCCGACGACATCGACACCGGCATGGTCGAGGGTTGCAGCCACCCGATGGGGCCGCTGCGATTGACCGACCTGATCGGTCTCGATACCACCTTGGCGGTGGCCGAGAGCTTGTACGAGGAGTTCAAGGAGCCGCTCTACGCTCCGCCGCCGTTGTTGTCGCGCATGGTCGATGCAGGTCTGCTCGGTCGCAAGACCGGGCGTGGCTTCTACGACTACCAACGCTGATCCGAGCGACGGAGCATCCTGAATGGCCGACCGCGTCGAACGTCTCACCAACCTGCTGGCGCTGTTGCTCGAGACCAGCGAGCCGCTGAGCCTCGTCGAGATCGCCGGCGAACTGCGGGACCAGTACCCCGACTCGCAGACGGCGCGGCGGGCAGCATTCGAGCGGGACAAGGCGGCGCTGCGCGAGATCGGTGTACCGATCGATCAGGAGATCGTGCCGGGAGGCGAGTACGCGGGCCAGACCCGGTACTGGATCGACCGGGCTCGATACGAACTCGACGACCTCCGGCTCGACGACGACGAGATGCGCGCTCTGCAGGTGGCGATGGCTGCCACGCGCCCGGGTTCGGCGTCCGGTCAGGAGGCGATGTGGAAGCTGGGGGCCGGCATGCTCGACGGTGCGGCTCCGATCGCCGCGATCATGCCCGACATGGTGTCGTTGCCGACCCTGCGCGAGGCGGTGTCGACGCGGAGATCTGTCGCGTTCGAGTATCGGGGTGTCGAGCGAACCGTCGATCCCTGGGGTCTGCTGCTGCGCGACGGCTTCTGGTACCTGATCGGGTTCGATCACGGCCGCGCGGCACGCCGTACCTACCGCATCGACCGCATCGAGGGCTCGGTCGAACTGGTCGCCGGCGGCTCGTTCGAGCGTCCGGTCGGATTCGATCCGAGGGATGCATTCCCCGACGACCCGAAGCTGATCGGGGCCGACGAGGCCGTCCCGGATGCACGGGTGCTGGTCGATGCCCCACGAGCTGCCTCGGCATCGGCCGAGGTCGGGGAGGATCGCGTTCGCGCCCGCCATACCGATGGCTCGATCGAGATCGACGTGCCGTGTGCGAATCTGCCGGCGTTCCGTTCATGGTTGTTCGGCTATGTCGAGCACGCCGAGGTACTGGCACCCGACGAAGTCCGGGCCGACGTGATCGGCTGGCTGGAAGGGATGCTCTCGTGAGCGCGACCCGTCGCGGGCCGCGCCCGGCCGAGGAACGTTTGCGGCGGCTGCTCGTGATGCTGCCGTGGTTGATGGAGCGTGGCGAGGTGCCGGTCGCCGAGGCTGCCGCACGATTCGATCTGACCGAGCCCGAGGTCGTCAAAGACCTCGAGCTGGTGGCGATGTGTGGGCTGCCACCGTTCGTCGACGAGCTGATCGATGTGTTCATCGACGAGGGCGTGATCTCGGTCGGGGTGCCGCGATTGTTCACGCGACCGCTGCGACTCAACTCGGTCGAGGCATGGGAGCTGCTGGCCGCCGGCCGAGCCGCGATGGAACTGCCCGGGGCCGAACCCGATGGCCCGCTGGGGCGCGGGCTCGCCAAGCTCGCTTCGGCACTCGGGGAGGACGATACGACCGGCGTACGGATCGATCTCGACCGACCCGAACTGACCGATGTCCTCGCCGATGCGGTGCGGTCAGGCTCCGAGATGCGGATTCGTTATCGCAGCCCCGCTCGCGACGACGCCACCGACCGTGTGATCGTTCCTCGCCAGGTATTCACCGATCGCGGCCAGTGGTACGTGAGCGCCGACGACGATCGCACGGGCGAAGTGCGGACGTTCCGTATCGATCGGATCGAGTCGGTCGATCCCACCGGTCGGACCGTGCCGGCAGCCGACGGTCCGCTTCCGACGCCGGGGTCCTGGTTCGCCGATGGCTCTGTGCCTCGGGCCACGCTGCGGTTGGCCCCGTCGGCGCGCTGGGTCATCGAGCGGTACCCGGTGGATGAGGTCTCCGAACCGGACGCGCTGGGGTGGGCGACGGTGCGACTGCCGGTCGCCAGCGAACACTGGTTGCGGTGCACGCTGGTGCGGCTCGGCGCTGGAGTCGAGCTGCTCGAACCGGCTCACTGGCGTGAGATCGGGGTCGAGACGGCGGCGAAGCTGCTCGATCGCTATCGACGCTCGTAGAGCGTCTCGAGATCGACCGCCGAGGTGACGCCGTGGGCCTGAAGCAGATGGGGGAGGATCGCGGCGGTCGCGCGCGCATCATAGATGGCGTCGTGCGGGTGTTCGTTGGTGACGCCGTATCGGGTGCACACATCGGCCAGCCGGTGTGACAGCAGGCGATCCGGATCGAGTTGACGCGAGAGCTGCAGGGTGCAGAGCCGGCGAGGTGGCACGGCTTCGATGCCGGCCTTGGCCGCGGCGCGTTCGATGAACGGCCAGTCGAACCTCACGTTGTGCGCGGTGAACACCGCACCATCGATCCGCTCGAGCAGCTCGCTGATGACCTGGCCGCGGGGCGGCGCGCTGCGCAACACCTTGCGGTCGAGGCCGTGCACCCGCCTCGGGCCGACCCGTTGCAGCGGCCAGGTGAGCTTGAGCAGCGACGACCATTCGTCGGTCACCTCTCCGTGCTCGACGGTGACGACCGCGACCTGGAGGATGCGATGTCGCCTCGTCGACAGCCCCGATGTCTCGATGTCGACGACGGCGAAACGTGGGAGCTGGTCGGTTTGGTCGCGCGGCGTCGTGCTCGCTGCGTCGGCGTCGTGCTCCATGCTGATCAACCTAGACGGCCGGTGTCACAGGTGGCGTGGGCGCCACCGGTCACCGGTCGACGGTTCGATCACCGGCACGGGCAGGGGTTCAGAGCAGCTCGGCGGCGAGGCTGGCGACGTCACTGCGTTCGCACGCCGTGAGCGTGATGTGCCCGAAACACGGCTGGCCGCTGAATGCGTTGGTGAGCACCGCGAGCGCATTGTTGGACTCGCCCAGGTACGGCGCATCGATTTGGCTGGTATCGCCGGTGAAGATCACCTTGGTGCCGTCGCCGATGCGGGTGAGGATCGTCCGCAGCGTGGTGGGCTCGAGATTCTGAGCTTCGTCGATGACCACGATCTGGCGATGAAGTGAGCGCCCACGCAAGAACGTGACACTCTCGAGCGAGAGCTGGCCCCTTGCGGTGAGTTCTTCGATGAGGCGGCGGGCATCGTGGCTGCTGTTGCGGTCGGTGAGGGCCACGATCGCGTCATGGATCGCGGACATCCATGGGTCGAGCTTCTCCTCGAGCCCGCCGGGCAGGAAGCCGACGTCGGCCCGTCCGACCGGCACGAGCGGCCGGTACACGGCGACCCGTTCGTACAGCGGCTGCTCGACGACCTGTTCGAGCGCGGCAGCGATCGCCAGGATCGTCTTGCCGGTACCCGCCCGACCGTCGAGCGCGACCACCGCGATGTCCGGATCGAGGAGCAGCTCGAGTGCGAACCGTTGTTCTTTGTTGCGGGGTCGCAGGCCCCATGGCTCGGGGAGCGCCTGCGAGAGCAGGACCAGATCGTCAGCGACCAGACGGGTGAGCGCTGACTGTGAGCCAGAACGGAGCACGGCGAACTCGTTCTCGTTGAGGTCGTTTGCGTCTGCCACTGCGCCGGCATCCACCGCTCCGGCCGCGTACAGGCAGTCGATGACCTCGTGGCTGGTGTCGATGACCGACCAACCGACGGCGTGGTCGGAACGGGCTGCTTTGGTGGGCTGGTGCTCGGAGGCATCGAGGCCGAGATGGGCGGCCTTGATGCGAAGAGCGGCATCGTTGGACAGCATCACCGTGCGGCCCTTGCCGGCCTGGCCGAGCGCCGCTCCGATGATGCGGTTGTCGGGCACCGCCACATCGAGTCCGTGTTCGAGCAAGAGGTGCTTCTGGATACCGTTGATCTCGATCTGCACGGTGCCGTCCCCGACCGGAACGGGATCGGCGAGCGACCCGCCGTGTTGCACGCGGAGTTCTTCGATTGCCCGGAGCGCCGTGCGGGCGGCTCGGCCGACATCGTCGGGCCGGGTCTTGAGGCTGTCGAGCTCTTCGACCACGGTGAGCGGAATGATCAATGCCGCGCGACCGAATGTCTTCACGCAGTGCGGGTCGGCGATCAACACCGAGGTGTCGACCACAATTCTCGTGGCTGACAGCGTGTCGGCAGCTCCCTCCCTTCGTTGGACATCGGCGCTCTCGAGAGAGCGCACTCGGTCTGACGTGGAGAGATCTGTCACGTTCACCCCTGATCGATGGTGTGATCCAGTGATTCCTGGAAGGTGTTTCGCCTGCCTGACAACAACGATGCAATTTGTATCCGACCGCACTGCTGCCGTGGTGGATGGTGAGTTCGCCGGTGTGCGGGCGGCCGACCCGTAGGGTTGTGGCATGACCGCCGAACGCAGCGACGCCGGCTCGGTGGGAACGGACCCGCTACAGCCCGCTCCGGGGTGTGTGTTCTGTGACATCGTCGCCGGCACGAGGTCGGCTCATGTGGTGTGGTCGGACGACACGGCGATCGCCTTCCTCGACCGTTCGCCGTTGTTTCTGGGGCACACGCTGGTGATACCGCGGCGGCACGTGGTCACCCTGGCCGATCTCGAAACCGACGAGATCGGCCCGTTCTTCACGCGGGTGCAGTTGATCGCCAGGGCGATGCCCGAGGCGTTGGACGCCGGAGGGACGTTCGTCGCCAACAACAACGTGATCAGCCAGAGCGTCGCCCACCTCCACGTGCACGTCGTTCCACGTCGCAAGGGTGACGGACTGCGCGGGTTCTTCTGGCCGCGCGAGAAGTACACGGACGGACTCGAGGATGTCTTCGCCGACCGGTTGCGTCGCGTTCTCGACCCGATTCATATCGATTGACCTACCGCAGACCGTTGTATTTCAAGGCTTCGGACTGCCCTTGATTGCAAATGCAAATAGATTGATAGTTGCATCGCTGTAGTTTGCTGCGTTTGATGGCAATCAGCCCGTGGGGCGAAGAGGCGTGGACAACCCGCCTCATACACCGTGATGCAAAGGAAATTTTATGACCAAGGCAGAACTGATCGACGCTGTTGCTGAAGCCGCCGGCGTGTCCAAGGCCGATGCCGAGCGCACCGTCGGTGCCTTCTTCGACACCGTCGTCGCCAAGACGTCGAAGGGCGAGAAGGTCGCATGGCCGGGCTTCGGCTCGTTCAGCACCACGAAGCGTCCCGCTCGTACCGGTCGCAACCCGCAGACCGGCGCTCCCGTCAAGATCTCGGCATCGACCGCGATGAAGTTCTCGGCGAGCTCGACCCTCAAGTCCGCGCTCAACCCGAACCGGAAGTGACCGACTGATGGCTGTCAAGAAGGCTCCGGCCAAGAAGGCTCCGGCCAAGAAGGCTCCGGCCAAGAAGGCTCCGGCCAAGAAGGCTCCGGCCAAGAAGGCTCCGGCCAAGCGCTGATCCCTCGGGATCGGACGATCTGTTCGATGGGGCGAGGTCAGCGACCTCGCCCCATCGTCGCGTCTACAGGTCGCTGATCAGCTTGAACAACTCGGCTGCGCCGGTTCCGTGCGCTGCGCCGAGCCCGATCAGTCGAGCACTGATCCGATCGCGGAATGCGTCGAGCTGGGACTTGTCGATGGCCTTCATCGTCGACTCGAACTGGCTCTCGTGAGCTTCGAGCGCCGCGAGCTTCGCATCGATCCAGTCGGCGACGTCTTCGAGATGGTCGGCCTCGTCGGCCTCGAACAACATCAGGTGTTGTGGTCGGTGGTGCGCGATGTCGTGCTCGGGGAAGAAGTGGGGGTCGCGGGCGGCGACGATGCCTTCGCAGGCGAGGAGCCCCGCGTGACGGTGATCAGGGTGGAGTCGGTATCGCTTCCAGGGGTCGTGGCCCAGCACGATGTCGGGCCGAAGTTGGCGTATCGCCAGCGCCACGCGACCGCGAGCCTCGAGGTCGCTGGTGAGCTCGCCGTCGACATATCCGAGGAACACCACCTCGCCGGCGTGGTCCCCTGCGAGACGCCGTGCCGCCTCGCGCTGCTCGGCCTGGCGTCGAGCCACGAGGGCATCGACGTCAGCGGAGGGGTCCCAGGTGCCCTTCGACCCATCGGTGCAGACCAGGTGGTGCACCGTGCACCCAGCGGCCGCCCATTTCGCAAGGGTCGCTCCGCACCCGAACTCGACATCATCGGGATGGGCCCCGATGGCCAGTGCGACGTTCGGCACCGGCAGGTCGCGGCTGGTGATCGATGTCGTTGCCGACTCGGCAGGCTGGCCCGGTTCGTTGGCGTTCATCTCGGCATTGCCTCACCGAGGATCGGTCGCAGCACCGGCGCGACGAGTGGATGCCGGCAGTCGTCGATGGTGTCGATGTCGATCGAGAGACGGGAGTCGATGACAACCGTGACCGGAGCGCCGGTGGCGAGCGCAGCACCGAGATGGGCGAGGAAACTGCCCGCGCCGTAGGACGCCGGCAAACTCACATCGCACGGGCGGCTCAGCACGTTCGTACCGTCGCGGCGACGATCGGGCACCAACACGACGTGGCCTGCTCGTGCTACGGCGGCGAGATCGTGTGCGAGCGGCAGGTCGCCGTGCGAGATGATCACGTGTTCGGCGCCCTTGCCGGCGATCAGGTCGACCCCTTGGTCGATCGCGCCGTTCAACCCGAGCCCAGGGCTCCACAAGACGTGGGCACCGAGTCGTTCGGCCCACACCGCGATCTCGTCGTCGTCGCAGGCGACAAAGATCGGCAACGGCTGAGCTGCGGCGACGACCCGCTCGGCCATCCAACGCGCGAGGCGTTCCCGGTCGGTGTCGGGAAGCCATCCGGTCAGTCGGCCCTTCGCAGCACGGAGCGCTTTGATCGGGATGAGCACCGCCGTCTCCACGAGCAGCACACTAGGTCGTGTCGATGCGATCTGGCCGTGTCAGTGCGATGCGCGTACGCTGCTCGTGCATGTCGCGTTCGTCCGAGATTCGAGTGGCAGTGGTGGGGGCCGGGTCGTGGGGTACCACTGTGGCCGCGCTCGCCAGCGTCAACACGCCCACCGTCCTGTGGGCGCGCCGGGGAGAGTTGGCCGAGCACATCAACGCGGCGAGAGTGAACCCCGATTACCTGCCGTCGTTCGCGCTGCCCACCCAGCTGAAGGCGACGGCGAGCATGGACGAAGCCATCTCCGGTGCCGACGTGGTGGTGATGGCGGTTCCATCGCACGGCTTTCGCGATGTCGCTCGTGAGGTCGCCCGACACCTGCGGCCATGGGTGCCGGTCGTCAGCCTGACGAAAGGCATCGAGCGCGAGACCTTGATGCGGATGACCGAGGTCGCGGCCGAGGAGATGCCGGGGCATCCGGTCGGGGTGATGACGGGCCCGAACCTCGCCAAGGAGATCATGGCCGGGCAGCCGGCTGCCAGCGTGGTCGCGATCCCCGACACCACGATCGCCCTCGAGTTGCAGCGGATCCTCACCCGACCGAGCCTGCGCGTGTACACCAATCCCGATGTCGTCGGTTGCGAGGTTGCCGGTGTGGTGAAGAACGTGATCGCCATCGCCGCCGGCATGGCCGAAGGCATGGAGTTCGGCGACAACACCCGTGCGACCCTGATCACCAGGGGCCTCGCCGAGATGTCGAGGCTGGGTGTCGAGATGGGAGGCGATCCGCTCACGTTCGCCGGCCTTGCCGGTATGGGAGACCTGATCGCGACCTGTTCCTCGAAGCAGAGCCGCAACAACTCCGTCGGTTTGGCGCTGGGCCGGGGCCAGTCGATCGAGGAGATCCTGGCGTCGATGACCATGGTCGCCGAAGGGGTCAAGAGCTCGCCCAGTGTGCTCGACCTGGCGGCTCGGTACGGTGTCGAGATGCCCATCACCGAACAGGTCGTCGCCGTGTGTCATCACGGTCACAACGCCCGCGAGGCGCTCGCCTCGTTGATGTCACGGTCGAACAAGAGCGAACTGGGCTGACCGTTCGATGATCACGACCGGAGTCACCGGACAACCCTGGCGCGCCTCGATCACCCCCTGGGGTTCGATCGAACCGTGGGGCGGGACTCCCGCGTTGAACTGGTTCGTCGCTGCCGACGACCGTTGGCACATTCCATCCGACGAGGCGGCGGTTCGCCAGCAGCGTGTCGAGGGCACGGCGGTGGTCGAGACCCGCCTGCGAGTGCCCAATGGCGATGTGGTGCAGCGCGTCTACAGCGTTGCCGATGCCGGCGGTCTCACGATCGTCGAGATCGAGAACGAGTCGACGATGCCGGTGGCCGTCGCGTTCGATCGCAGGGATGTGCTGACCGAGCGGCCGGTGGCAGGCGTGCCGATCGAGGGGATCGAACTGCCACCTGGTGCATTCGTGTTGCCGCTCGGGCACAAGGCGATGCTTCGGGTCGCGATCGTTCACGGTGTCCAGCGTTCGGGCCCGGTACCCGCCGGGGCCGCGACGGCGATGCAGGTCGTGCGCGGTTGGCTGTCGCTGACCGAGCGGGCCAGCCGCTTTGTCCTGCCCGACGGAGAGCGCGGTGCCTCGTTGGCCGAGGCCGTCACGGCCGAACGCTGCGAACTGGCGCTGGGATCGATCCCTCGCTGCGACGATGACCCGGCAGGCTTCGCTCTGGCGCTCGGCGAACTCGTGAGGATGGGCGAGCGGCCGGACCACTGGATCCCTGAGTTGGTCGACGCGGTCGAGCGACTCGGCCCGCAGGCCGACTGGGATGCCGATGTCGCACTCGCGGCGTCGTGCCGGGTGTTGGCCGCGGCAGGCGAGACCCGCGCCCGGCGTGACCTCGAGCGGATCATGGTCGGCCGCACCCGGTCGGCCGCCCCGGACCAACCGCCCTCGGGAGTGCGCGCCGTGGCGTGGCTCGAATCGCAGCTGGCGGACCAGGGTGCGCTGCTGCCCGATGGGCTGCCGTCTTCGTGGCTGGGACAGCCGGTCGAGGTGTACGGGGTGCCGACGGGTGACACCACATCGGTCGCGTTTGCGCTTCGCTGGCACGGCGAACGCCCTGCGGTGCTGTGGGAGCAGGCGGGAGGCCCGATCGAGCTGACTGCTCCATCGGTCGCTCCGGGGTGGAGCACCTCCGACGAGAAGGGCGAGACGCTGTGGCCGCCGCCGCAGGTGGCGGACGTCTCGTTCGCCTGACCTGCCGAAACCCTCACCGAGTAGAGGCTCGAACTCAGGGGTCCCGGTCACCGTCGTTGCGGTCTGGTCGGGCTGTACCTCTAGTCTTGCAGTATGCGACTAGAGGTAACCCGGAAGAGTGATCTGGCGGTACAGATCCTGAAGGTGCTCGGCGAGCGTGATGATCGGATCAAGGGGCCTGAACTCGCGGAACTCGTCGGGAGCACGGTCGGCTTCGTGCCGCAGGTCATCACGCCGCTGGTGCGTGCCGGATGGGTGCGGTCGGATCCGGGACCGACCGGTGGCTATGCGCTGATCGTCGATCTGACCCACCTCTCGATGCTGCAGGTGATCGAGGCCGTCGAAGGGCCTACCGAGTCGGGTCGCTGCGTGCTTGCAGATCGGCCCTGTTCGCAGACCGGCCCGTGTGCGCTCCACGAGCCGTGGACGAGGGCGCGAGCACTGCTGCTCGGCGAGTTGCACCGAACGTCGATCGCAGAAGTATCGGTCGCCCACCACACGTGCTGACCGTCGACGCGAGGTGACCGCCCGGCCGAATGCCGGGCGGTCACCTCGTCCTGTGACCCGTGTTCGGCGGCGGAGGCGTATCAGGGCTCGCCGTCGCCGGCCTGGAGCAGGCCGAGCGCACCTCGGCCCGGGAAGTTGAAGGCGTGGGTGACGATCGGATACAGGCCGTCCTCCTGCGGGCTGAGCTCGATGACGGCGCCTTGGGCGGGTGACAGGTCGACGGCCTGCGAGCCCCAGTTGCCGTCGTTGTCCTGCGCGAGATGGACGCCTTCCTTCCACACGTCGTTGAAGATCGTGCCGACGATGTGGAACGACGAGTCGATGGAGGGGCCGACGTCGAGCACGTAGAGGCGCACATCGGCGCCGGTGGCCACCTCGATCGGGTGGTCCTTGTACTGGAACGCCACGCCGTTGAACATCACGAAGTCGGGCGCCGGCGCCGCCTGATTGGCCTTGGCGAACGACGAGACCTCACCCTGTGGGCCGAGATACCACTCGTTCTGCACGAGGAAGAACTCGTCGTCGACCGGCGGGAGGCCACCCTCGGGTTCGGTGATCACCATGCCGAACATGCCGTTGGCGATGTGGTGGAGGACGGGATTGGTGCCGCAGTGGTACATCCAGACGCCCGCATAGTCGGTCGTGAACTCGTAGATCAGGTCCTCTCCCGGCTCGATCGAGCGCATCTCGTCGTTCCAGGCCACCTGTGAGGCGTGGAAGTCGACCGAGTGGGCGACAGAGGATGTGGCGGGGTTCACGAGATGGACCCTGACCGTGTCGCCGACCTCGGTGTGGATGACGGGGCCCGGCACGGTGCCGTTGAACGTCCACACCATCTGCTCGAACCCCTCGGCGACGGTCATCAACTTCTCCTCGACCACCATCTCGACCTCGATCAGGTCACCGCCGTCGGGTGCGCCGCCGACGATCAGCGTGACGCCGTCACCCTCGCCACGCGCCGGCACTCGCGGGTCGTGCAACACGTACGGTGCCGCGTCGGGATTCGCTTCGACCACGTCGGGTTCGCCCGACGTCGGATGGCCGCCGGCCGCCGCCGCGGCAGCGGACGCCGGCGTGTCGATCGTGCCGGTCATGCCCGCTTCGGCATGGCCCGCGATCGTGCAGCTGAAGGTGACGCCGTCGGCCGGCACGGTGAAGTCGAACTCGACACGTTCGCCGGCAGCCGCCTGGATCGCCTCACCGTTGGCGAACTTGATGTCGTGTGTCATCGTGCCGTTGTTGACGAGGACGCCGTGGTAGTCGCCCGGTTCGGCGACGGTGGTGTTGGGGCTGAACGCAAACTCGGTGGTCACGAACTCGACGGTGTCGCCGGGTTGGATCGTGGCGCCCGCTGCGCTGACGAACCCGGCGCTCCGGGCTGCCATCGGAGAACCGGTCGCGCCGTCATCGGCGCAACTCACGGTTGCGAACGACAGCAGTGCCACCGCTGCCAACGTGGCTGTCGATCGGATATTCATGTGGTGCCTCCTCGTGGCCGGCCATCGCTCCAGGGGTTTGTCTCCTAATCATTGAGTCTAGAACTATAGAAATATAGGGACCAAAGCCCTGATCTGTTGATGTCTCCCACCGACGCGGAGCGCATGTTGTCGCCGATTGTCGGCTCGTTGTTCGCCGAGCCATCTTTGAGAGTGACGAATAGGCTCGGCGCATGGCGCTCGCAGACATACCGGCTCTCGATGGACTCAAGCTGACCGAGTGGACCTCGTGTGGCGGGTGCGCAGCGAAATGGGGCGCCTCGCTGCTGAAGGATCTCGTGGCCGACTTCCCCGTGGCGACCGACCCGTCGCTCCTGGTCGGGCTGGCCCCCTTCGACGATGCGGCGATCTACCAGGTCAGCCCGGACGTTGCGATCGTGTCGACGACCGACTTCTTCCCGCCCCTGGTCGACGATCCGGCCGACTTCGGAGCGATCGCCGCTGCGAACGCGTGCAGCGACGTGTTCGCGATGGGCGGCCAGGTCGTGATGGCGGTCAACATCGCCGCCTTCCCCGAGCACTTTCCACGCGAGGCGATCGTGGCGATCTTCGAGGCGGGCGCCCGCGCCGTCGCCGATGCAGGCGGTGCCGTGGCCGGTGGTCACACGATCCGCAATCCGGAACCGATCTACGGGCTCGCGGTGCAGGGCGTCGTCCACCCCGACCGCATCTTCCGTAAGTCGGGTGCGATCGCAGGCGACGTGCTCGTGTTGTCCAAACCGATCGGTACCGGACTCACGCTGGCGGCAGGCACCGACGACGACAAGGCGGCGGCGATCGCCGGAATGAAGACCCTCAACCGTGCGGCTGCGGAGTCGCTGAAGGCTTTGGGAGATGCAGTGCACGCTGTCACCGACGTGACCGGGTACGGCCTGGCCGGGCACAGCTGGGAGATGGCCGAGCGCAGTGCCGTTCGCGCCGTCATCGACACTGGCTCGATCGTGGCGTACCCGGGTGCACTCGAGGCGGCTGATGCCGGCAAGCGCACCGGCGGCGACCCTCGCAACCGCGAGTACCTCACCGGCCATCTCGACTCGGCGGCGTCCCCGGGGGCCGAGGCGTTGTGCTTCGATCCACAGACGTCGGGGGGCCTGCTCGCGGCCGTCGCCCCCGAGGCGGCCGACGCGTTGCTCGCCGACGGCTTCTGGCGCGTCGGCGAGATCGAGCCCGGCGAGCCGGGCGTCACCCTGCGCTGATCAGACGTCGCCGAGACCGGCCCGCCGACGGAACTGATCTGTCGTGTTGGCGTGCGCGAACCGCTCGCCGGGAACCGACACTCCCAGCACTTCACACAGAGGTACCCAACCGTCGCCCGGCTGATAATGGACCGGTCGGTCGCTGGGTCGGAGGCCAGGACATGAGCATGGTTGCGGTCGTAGCCCGCGATCGCGATTGCCTCGTCGCGGTACGAACCGTCAGATGTCAGCTCGAGATCGTCTGCCACGTCTGTCGTCGCGGCTGATTCGTGCTCTGCTGGACCGATGCGAAAGATCGTCGACTGAGCACTTCGACACCATGTCGATGCATCGGAGCGCGTCGACAACAGAATGATCGCATCCGGGTAGGCATCGGCGAAGGTCTCGCAACGGTGCCAGCGGCCAGTCGACGCCGGCCGCGTCTCGCTCGAACAGCCGACCCCGGTCCGGTGGATCCCCGAGTGCTGCCCGATGCCATACCTCGGCATGCACGTGGCCGGGTCGGGGTAGCGTCGTGCCCGATGGCAGCACGCGGCCGGGCGCCCACTCGCAAGATCGAACAGGAATTGTGGGCGCAGGGCTTCGAGACGATCGTCGGGATCGACGAGGTGGGGCGGGGGGCCTGGGCGGGGCCGTTGATGGTCGGTGCTGCGGTCTTGCCGCGCGGCAAGCGCGTGCTCGGTGTCCGCGACTCGAAGATGCTCACCGAGCGCGACCGCGAAGCGATCTTCGACCGAATCGCTGCGTGGTGTGTCGCGTGGTCGGTCGGCGCTGCCAGCCAAGACGAGTGCGACGAGCTGGGCATGGCCGACGCGCAGCGGCTGGCCTGCCGCCGTGCCGTCGACGGGCTGGGCATCACGCCCGACATCGCAGTCAGCGACGGCAAGTGGGACTTCGTGTCCCCGATCGTCGAGCACGTCGAGATGAGGGTCAAGGCCGACCGTGATTGCCTCAGCGTCGCGGCTGCCAGCATCCTCGCCAAGGTCGTTCGCGACCGACAGATGCGTGAACTCGCCGAGAGCTATCCACACTGGTCGTTCGACACCAACAAGGGGTATCCGTGCCCGGTCCACAAGTACGCGCTGCAGGGATACGGCCCCTCCGCGATCCATCGCCGGACATGGGTGTTCATGGACAACTATGTGCCCTGGCCAGGGTGTCCGCGCACTTTTCGCCCTGAACAACCGACCCTTTTCTGAATCTGGCAGGACCTCCGACCCTTCCGGGTCGGCCCGGCCGGGGGTTGTATGAATGGTGTCAGCGAAGTCTCCACAGAACCGAGGCACGCCATGTCAGACCACCCCCCGATCATTGCCGACTCCTTGCGAGTCCACGGAAATCTTGCGACCCATGAGGTGACCGACCTCGTCGATCACTGGGCCAAACTCGATCAACGATTGCAGTCGTTTCGCGACCGCACGATCGATCTGGATCTCCACGTCAACGATCGGGACACCCCGAGTCAGCACATCACGCTCGACGTGCAGATCGGGGGATTCAAGCCCCTGGTCGCCAAGTCGTCGTCGAGCAGCTTGCCGCAGGGCCTCAACGAGGTGCGCGACGAGATGATCAGGCAGCTCACCGATGCGAAGAACCGCACGGAGCCGCGCAACAACCGCAGGTTGCGCGAGTCGATGAGGCACATGCCCGCGGACTGAGACAGTTGCGGTCGAGCGAGCCACAACGTGCTCGTCGTCTGCCTGCCTAACATCATCATGTGACGAACCGGGTTGCCAGGCCTTTCCGTTTTGCCGTGCAGGGTGGTCCGTTCGACGACCCGGCCGCCCTCGCCGACCATGCTCGACAGGTCGAGTCGCTCGGCTACGACGAGCTCTACTCGTACGACCATGTCGGCGCGGTCGACCCGTTCGTGCCCCTCGTCACGGCGGCCGCAGCGACCACGCGCCTGCGGGTCGGCCCGTTGGTGCTCAACAACGAGTTCCACAATCCGGTGTTGCTCGCGCGTACCGCGGCCACCGTCGACCGCATGTCGGGTGGCCGGCTCGTGCTGGGAATGGGCACGGGTTACGCAGAGGCCGAACACGAGTCGATCGGCTCGCCGATCCGGGCGGTCGGGTCGAGGGTGACGCGATTCGGTGAATCGCTCGCCGTGTTGCGGTCGCTGCTCGATACCGGTGGCGTCGACCACGACGGTGACCACGCATCGGTCCACGTCGGCGATCTCGGTGTTCGGCCGACGCAGCACCGGGTGCCGTTCCTGATCGGTGGGAACGGTCGTCGCGTCGTCGGTCTCGCCGCTCGGTACGCGGACATCTTCCAGTTCACCGGGTTGACCCACGCTGCAGACGGCACACCGAGTGGGGGAGGATTTGCCATCGACCAGGTGATCGAGCGTGGTCGCTGGCTGTCGGCTGCCGCGGGCGATCGTGATGTGGCCATCGAGCGATCGGTGCTGGTGCAGTTCGTCTCGGTTGGGCCAGACGCGCCGGTGGCCTCCGACCTGACCGACCGGTTCCATCTCGACGCCGACGTGATCGAGCGAACTCCTTTCGCCCTGTTCGGTTCACTCGAGCAGGTCGTCGACAAGATCGAGCTCCTGCGCGAGGAACTCGGCGTCAGCCACTTCGTCGTGCGCGACCCGGACGGCTTCGCTCCGGTCGTGGAAGCGCTTGCCGGCGCGTAACGAAACGGTGCCAGGCGCCCTTCCGTTACGGCTCGAGGGCTTGGGCTAGGTCGGCGACGAGGTCGCCGGCGTGCTCGATGCCGACCGACAGGCGTACCAGGTTGTCCGGCACCTCCAAAGGCGAACCGGCCGCCGACGCATGGGTCATCGCCCCCGGGTGTTCGATCAGGCTCTCGACCGCTCCGAGTGACTCGGCGAGGGTGAACAACTCGGTGGCGGCGGCGATGCGGCGGGCAGCAGCTTCGCCGCCCTTCACGGTGAAGCTGACCATGCCGCCGTAGTCGCGCATCTGCTTGGCGGCGGCCGCGTGGCCCGGATGATCGGGCAACTGCGGATACAGCACCCGCTCGACCGTGGGGTGTGACACGAGCAGGTCGACGATGGCACGAGCGTTCTCGCAGTGGCGGTCCATGCGTACGCCGAGCGTCTTGGCGCCGCGCAGCACGAGGTAGCAGTCGAACGGTGACGGCACCGCCCCGGCGGCATTCTGCGTGAACCGCAGCCGATCTGCGATCTCGTCATCGTCCACCGCGAGGAAGCCGCCCACGACATCGCTGTGGCCCCCGAGGTACTTCGTCGCCGAGTGCAGCGTGATGTCGGCCCCGAGCGTGATCGGCTGCTGCAGATACGGAGTGGCGAAGGTGTTGTCGACGACCACCATCGCTCCACGCGCGTGGGCGATCTCGCAGATCGCCTCGATGTCGAAGCATGTGAGCAGGGGATTGGTGGGCGACTCGAGCCAGACGAGGCCCGTGTCGTCCGGCCAGTTGGCGACGAGACGATCGAGATCGCTGAGATCGACCGCGGTCCACGGAAAGCCGAGTGGCGACCAGACCTTCGAGATCAGCCGGAACGTACCGCCGTAGGCGTCGTTGCCCAACAGCACCCGCTGGCCCTGCTGCAACAGACGCATCACATTGTCTTCCGCAGCGAGGCCACTCGCGAAGGCCAGGCCGTGCCGTGCCGCTTCCAGCGCCGCGATCTGTGTCTCCATCGCAGTGCGAGTCGGGTTGCCCGAACGCGAGTACTCGTACCCCTTGTGCACCCCGACCTCGCTCTGCGCGAACGTGGTCGACAGCGAGATCGGCGGTACCACTGCACCGCTGGCGGCGTCCGGTTCCTGGCCGGCATGGATGGCGAGCGTCTCGAACGCCCACCCCAGCTGTTGCTGCTCTTCACCCATTGGTGTTCCTTCCGTTCGGCGCGCTGGTCGGGACGCTCAGGCCTGCGCCTGGGCGTCGAAGTAGGAGAGGATGTCGGTGCGCGTGAGCACGCTCAGCGGTCGCCCGCCCGACAGCACCAGCAGGGCGGGTGCGGTGTGCAACATCTCGACCGCCCGTTCGAGCTTCTGGCCGACGCCGATCGTGGGGAGATGCTTGCCCATCACGTCCTCGACCTGGGTGTCCAACACGCTGCCGTCGGCGGAGATCGCCTCCATCAACTCGAGCTCGTCGACCGACCCGCTCACCTCGGCGGCCGCAAAGGGTGGAGTGTTCTTGCACACGGGTAGCTGGCTGACGCCGTTGGCGCGCATTCGCTCGATCGCGGCGCGGACCGTCTCGTGGGGGTTCACGTACAGGAGGCTGTCGAGTGTCGCGTTCCGTGTCTCGAGTACCGAGCCGACGGACTGGTCGCACTCGGTGAGGAAGCCGTAGTTGGCCATCCAGTCATCGTCGAACACGCGCGACAGGTATCCGCGCCCGGAATCGGGGTTGAAGATCACCACGATGTCGTCGGGTCCGGCGCTCTTGGCGACCTGGATCGCCGCTGCCACGGCGAGACCTCCCGATCCTCCGATCAGGATCCCTTCGACCTGGCTGACGTATCTGGCCGTCCGGAAACTCTCGGCGTCGCTGATCGCGATCGTCTCGTCGTACAACTCGGGCGCCCAAGCGGCCGGGAAGAAGTCCTCGCCGACACCCTCGACCAGATAGGGACGCCCTGAGCCTCCCGAGAACACCGAACCCTCGGGGTCGGCAGCGATGATCTTGATGTTCGGGTTCTGTTCCTTGAGGTAGCGGGCCGTCCCGGTGATCGACCCGCATGTTCCGGCGCCGGCGACGAAGTGGGTGATCCGGCCGGCGGTCTGCTCCCACAGCTCCGGGCCGGTCGTCTTGTAGTGGGCGAGCGGATTGTTCGGGTTCGCGTATTGGTTGGGCCGGAAGGCGTTGCGCTCGGTCGTGAGACGTTCGGCCACGCTGTAGTAGCTGCGTGGGTCCTCGGGGGCGACGGCGACGGGGCACACGACGACCTCTGCCCCGTAGGCCTGCAACAGCGAGACCTTCTCGGGCGCGACCTTGTCGGTCATGACGAACACGCAGTTGTATCCGCGTTGTGCCGCGACGATGGCCAGGCCGACCCCGGTGTTGCCGCTGGTCGGCTCGACGATCGTGCCCCCCGGTTGCAGCAGTCCGTCACGCTCGGCCGCGATGATCATCTCGAGTGCTGGTCGATCCTTCGACGAGCCGCCTGGATTGGTCGTCTCCATCTTCATGGCGAGGACCGCCGGGAGTTGCTCGACCTCCATGATCCGTTTCATTCTCACGAGCGGGGTGCCCCCGAACAGATCGATCACCGAATCGGCGATCTGGGTTCCCGCGAGCCGTGCGTCAGCCATGCGCCGAGCGTAACGGAATGCTGCCGGCACCATTCCGTTACGGTGCGGGGCATGAGCAGGCTCGATGTGATCGGTGACCGGGACGGTTGGCGATGCTGGTTGTGTGACGAGCCGGTCGATCGCGAGATGTCGGTCAACGACCCTCGTGGGCCGAGCATCGACACGCGCATCACCGACCGCAGGGCCAAGAAGAACAAGGGCAAGTCAGAAGCTCCCGACCGTCTCGCCCATCGTGGATGCAATACCGGTAAGGGGTCGGTGAAACCGGTCGTCGCCTGGGCGGACGACCTGTTCGTCGCCGACCCGGCGGTGATCATCACCAGCGTCGAACGCCTGCAACGCAAAGGCGGTCGTGAGGTGATGGCCCGATGCCCGAATCGCGAGGATGCGCAGGCGGCGGCGGACTGGCTGGTCGACCGGGTCTCGCGCCTCGAGCCCGATCTGGCCCTGATCGCCGAGATCGAATCGGGCGGCGGCCAGTACCTGTTGATCCTGCGGGCCGGTTAGCTACGCGTCAGGCTCGGACGATCTCGACGAGCCGTTTGCCGAGCAGGACCGCGATGAAGGCGATCACGGTGACCAGCGCCATCGTGGCACCGGTCGCCGTGGCATGGTGATAGCTGATCAGCAGGCCGATCACTGCGCTCAGCGCACCGATCGCGACCGCCGTGACCATGATCGAGGGCACCCGTTTCACGAGCAAAGACGCCGTAGCCGGTGGGGCGATCAAGAAGGCGAACACGAGCAGGCTGCCGACGGTCTCGAACGAGGCGACGATCGACAGGGCAAGCAGTACCAGCAGCACGAAGTGGGTCAGCTGCGGACGGAACCCGATCAGCTTGGCCTGCGTCGCATCGAAGGTGCTCACCAGCAACGCCCGATGCAGCACGATCACACCGCCCACGGTGATGACGGCGACGGTCAACAGCGTCCGCAGGTCGCCGGCGTCGACGGCGTTGATCGAGCCGAACAGGAATCGGGTCAGGTCGCCCGCACCCCGGCCCTGCTGGGCGGACATCACGACCACCGCGAGCGCGAGGAATCCGACGAACAGCACGCCGATCGACGCGTCGTCGGGAAGCGGCGATGCGTTGCGGATCAGCTGCACGCCGCCGACCATCGCCAGCGCCGCGATGAGGGCACCGACCGTGGTGTTGTGGCCGAGCACGAACGCGATCGCGATGCCGGGCAGCACCCCGTGTGCCAGGGCGTCGCCGAGGAAGCTGAGGCCCCGAAGGACGACCCATGTGCCGATCACGCTGGTGCAGACCACGGTGAGCAGCGCTGCCCAGAGCGCGTCGCGCAGGAACGGATTGTCGGTGAATGGCGAGATCCACCAGTCGACCGGGTGCAGCAGCCAGGTCACGGCGCCAGCGCCTCCGCGATCGCAGCGGCGTTCGACCGCATCATCTCGACGTAGGTGTCGGTAGCGGGATCGCTGGTGAGCGCGTCGGTGACGAGGGGAACGACCTCCACGCCGAGCCGGTCGGCGAGTCGGTCGGCGTCGGTGCTCGACTCGAGTTGCTCGGTGAACACTGCAGGAACCCCCAGCGTTTCGATCTGGCCGGCAAGCGCCGCGAGATCTGCTGCGTTCGACTCGGCGAGCGTATTGGTCGACGGGATGACGGTACCGACGATGTCGAGGCCGTACCGATCGGCGAAGTACTCGAGCGAATCGTGGCTGGTGACCATCCGGCGGTTCTCGACCGGGAGCGGAGCGAGGAGCCCGGCGATCTCGGCGTCGAGCGCGGCGAGCTCGGTTCGGTAGTCGTCGGCACACGCTGCGACGGTGTCGGCATCGAAGCCGGCGTCGACCGCCATCGCCGCGATGTCGTCGATCACGTCGCTGACCCGCGTCGGGTCCTGCCAGACGTGAGGATCGTCGGAGACCGGGCGGGCGAGCGGCATCATCTCGACCACGTCGGCACCATTCGATGCGGCGACATCGAGTAGATCCACCAGGCTGCCCTCGAGCCCGCCACCATTGGCGATGACCGCCGTCGCACTGTCGAGTCGAGAACGGTCCCGCAGCGAGGGCTCGAACGTGTGTGGGTCGGCCCCGGCCGGGACCAACGCCGGCACCGGGTCGCCGCACACGATCTGCGAGGTGATGTCGGCCCAGATGGTGGTGGTCGCCATCAGCGGCGTCGTCGATTCGGTCGCTGATCCGCCGCCCCCGCACGCGGCGACGACGAGCGTGCTGCACCCGGCCAGCGCAACCGCTGATCGACGACTGGGAACCATTCTCATGATGCTAGAGTGAGAATCACTCTCATGCCAACCAGCAGTCATCATCTCGTGAGCGCACACGACGTGTGCGTGCACTACGGGCCGGTGGTCGCGCTCGCCCCGACATCGTTCGAACTCGATCGCGGCGCCATCGTCGCGTTGGTGGGTTCGAACGGCAGCGGGAAGACGTCGATGCTGTCGCTGCTCGCCGGGCTCGTCACACCTGAGGAGGGCACGGTCGCGGTGAACGGCAGCGTGGCGATGGTGACGCAGCATCGCGAGCATCATCGCTGGATGCCCCTGTCGGTCGACGAGGTGCTGCGGATGGGGCGCTACCAGCATCGGGGCCTGCTCGGTCCGCTACGCCGCGAGGATCGCGAGTGCATCGACTGGTCGGCAGAGCTGCTCGAGGTGACCGGTCTGCGTCGGCGTTCGTTCGGCGAGCTGTCGGGTGGTCAACAGCAGCGAGTGCTCGTGGCCCAGGCGTTGGCCGCGAGGCCCGACCTGTTGTTGCTCGACGAACCGATCACCGGCCTCGATCTGCCCAGCCAGCTCAGGATCCTCGAGGTGATCGCGCAGCACGCCGCATCCGGTGGCACCGTCGTCTTCTCGACCCACCACCTCGCGGAGGCGCGACGGTCCGATCGCGTGATGTTGATGGCCGGGTGCGTGCTCGCCGACGGGCCGCCCGATGAAGTGCTGGTCCCGACGCTGCTGGCCGAGGCGTTCGGTGGTCGGCTGATCCGCGACGACGGGATGTCGATCGTGGTCGACGATCACGGACATGATCATGGCGAGCCGCACGCGCCCGAACTGGTGCCCCACCACGACGCCCATCGTCACGCACACGAGCATCTCCACGACCATGGGCGCTGATCTTCCCGACATCGATCTGCACCGGTCGATCGCGGCGCGCCTCGCCGAACACGGCCAGCACTACACCGCCAATCGCCGAGCGGTCGTGGATGCGTTGGCGCGAGCCGGGGCGCCGATCACGCTGCCCGATCTGCTGGCGGTCGACGAATCGCTCGCACAGAGTTCGGCCTATCGCAGCCTCTCGGTACTGATCGACGTCGGCGTGGTCCGACGATTGGTGCACGTGGGCGACCATGCATTGTTCGAGTTGGCCGAGCATCTGACCGAGCATCACCACCATCTGATCTGCGAGTCGTGCGGCACCGTCGTCGACGTCACGCTGCCCGATCGCGTCGAAGCGGCGATGGATCGCACCTTCGACGAGGTGGCCACCGCTCTGGGTTTCGCTCCGCTCCACCACGCAGTCGACATCTACGGCACGTGCGCGACCTGCACACCATGACGTCGGGGGTGCAGATCAGCGTCGACCACGGCGGCGACTGGTCCGTTCGCCACCGTCGTGCGAGACGTCGCCCGAGGCGAACCGAATCGAGAAATCAGCCACCGAGCAGACGGCCGATGAAACCTGGCTCGGCCGGTTCGTAGCCGTCCGGCAGCAGGTGCGGCGCGTTGTGCTCGAGGTACTGGGCGACCTGCTTGGCCGACGGGTTCACCATGCCGACCTCGCCGATCACCACGGTTGGAACCGTCTCGTTGCCGTTCGCGTAGAAGCGCACCGTGGCCGCGTCCTCGGGGACGTCCCAGATGTTGTGCTCGACGGTCTCGATTCCGGCATCGTCGAGGCCGCGGCGCAGCCTCGAACAGAAGCCACAACCCGGGCGCCAGTAGAAGTGAACGGTGTCGGTGGGCATTGCGAGCCTCGTGCGAGTCAGGCCTCGACCACGTCGGCGAGCCGCTCGAGCGTCGCCTCCATGTTCGCGGGGTGCTTCTTGGGGTACCCCATCATCTCGATCGCCTTGGGAATCGGGGACGTGGACCAGTCGAAGCTCTCGGTCACCTTCGTGCCGCCCTCGACCGGCTCGAGCTCGTAACGCCAGCGGTGCTTGCCGGCGTGGGCCCACGCGATCAGTCGATTCTCGTCGAACTCCTTGACGGTGCTCGTGATGCGGTACGGGAGGATCCCCATCTTCATGTCCATGCCGAACTTGGAACCGAGTTCGAGGCGTTTCGATTCCCCGCGCACGTTCTGAACCATGCCGGACCCGTCGATCTCGCCATGGCGGGCCGGGTCGGCCAGCACGTCGAAGATCGCCTCGGGGGAGGCCTTGATGAGTCGGGAGACGGATACCACTCGTTCGTTCATGACACGTGACGGTACCGGTGAGTGAACGTTGGAACACCCGCTCGCTACCGTTGCCCTCGTGGCCGAGGTGAAGCGATGGACCGTCGAACAGGTGGTCGCGGTCGCCCCGTCGCCCCGCTCGGTCGCGGCTGCCGAACCGCTGGCAGACGTCGGCCAGTGGTCGGCATCGGGAGCCGACGAGCGTGCGCTGTGGGGTCGTTGTCGCGGCTCGGGCGCCGAGCCCTACGACACGGCCGTCGATCACGTCGAGGTCGCATGGCGCTGCACGTGCCCCAGTCGCAAGCATCCCTGCAAGCACGCGCTGGCGCTGCTGCTGCTGTGGGTGCGCGGTGGCGTGCCTGACGCGTTGCGACCCGAGTCGGTCGGGTCGTGGATCACCCGCCGCGACCGTCGTTCCCGTACGGCTGACGATGCAGCAGACGTGGCCGCCGGCGCAGGCTCGAGCGATGCCGCCGACGGTGTCTCACCGGGTTCGGCCGGTGATGGACCGGGCGGCGCTCCCGACGAGGCCCGGCCAACCGATCGTGACGAACTCGATCGGTCACGCGACGAACGCGTCGCTCGCATGATGGAAGGATTGACCGAACTCGACCGATGGCTCGAAGACCGCATGCGCACCGGTCTGGCCGACCCGGCACTGGCCCGGTATGGCACGTGGGACGCGCTCGCTGCCCGCCTGGTCGACGCGCGTGCGGGCTCGCTGGCCAACCGGGTTCGTCGTCTCGCGGGTCTCGTCGGCGCCGGCCCCGACTGGCATGCCGAGGTGCTCGCCGAGCTGGGGCTGCTGCACCTGATCGCTCAGGCTGGTCGCCGATTGCCGACACTGCCGGGCCCGCTGGCTGATGCGGTTGCGACCGCGTCGGGGTGGCAGGTGCGCCAGGCCGACGTGCTCGGCGGCGTGCCCGAGACCGACGAGTGGTTCATCGCCGGACGCAGCGACACCCGTGAGGATCGCATCGAGGTTCGCCGCTTGTGGGTCCGCGGGGTGCGGTCCGGCAACTGGGCGATGTTGTTGTCGTTCGCGGCATATCAGCAGAGCCTCGACGACTCGTTCACCGTCGGCACGGTGGTGCACGCCGATCTGCATCGATATCCCGGCGGATCGTTGAGAGCGCTGGCCGGGCGTCGATACGCCGACCCGCTTCCCTTCACCACTCCGGCGGCCGCCACCATCGCAGCGGCGTGCGACGCGATCGGCAGCGCCGTCGCCGCCGAGCCCTGGCTCGAGCGGTACCCGGCCACGGTGCGGGCGGCGCCGTCGATGCTCGACGGGCGTTGGGTGCTCACCGACGCCACCGGCTCGCTGCCGCTGCAGGGCGACGACCGATCGCTCGGCGCGCTGCTGGGGGCATGCGCCGGAGCGCCCGACGACACGGGCGTCGACATGACGATCGAATGGACGCCGTGGGGTGTTCGCCTGCTCACGGTGCACCTCGCCGACCGCGCGCTCGATCTCGGTCCTCGTGCCGAATCATCGTTCGTTGGTGCGTCGTGAATTCTGATCTCGACGCCTATTGGCACGAGCTGGTCACGGCGGCGCTGCTGGGTACCGATCGGCGTGAACCGCCGATGCCGCCTGCCGGGCCGATCGCCGATCTGGTCGACGACACGGTTCGCCCCGACGGGGCGTCGCGCATGTTGGCGGCCGTCGGCGCAGTCGCTGCTGTGCGTCGAGCGGCATTCGTCGCCGGCCCACCTGCCCCCCGGTTGCAGATGCCCGAGGCCGATCAGCGGCTGTGCTGCAGCGCGGCCGCGGTGGCCACCTGGCGCACGCTGGTGGCCGAGTGGCCAGTGCTCGAAGACGAATGGGTGCTCACGGTGGTCCAGCGCGGGATGCGCGTGCCTCCCGACGGGCTGGTCGAGTTGCTCCAGCGTCATCGCAACGACGCGACGCGACGGGCGCGGGTCGCTCTCGCGGGTGGGCCTCTCGCCAGTTGGCTCGTCGATCACGTTCCGTCGCTCGCCGCGACGACCGGCAAGACCGTGTCGGCCGAGTCGGTGGCCACCCTCCCCGAGTTGCCGGTGCCCCCCGAGCTGGCCGAGCTGCTGGTGGCAGATGCCCACATCTTCGTGCGCCGGTTGGCGCAGGGTTTCGATGCCGGCGAGTTCGGCCCGCCCCACCGGGCCGTGCTGGTGAACCTCTTCGCCCGTTGTCGCCCTGAGGTGTTGCCGAACGCGACAGCGACCTTCGGCACGGCTCACGTCGGGCTGGCGGTGGCGCTCGCCGACCTCGCGAGCCTGCGTCACCGCATGCTCACCGAACTCGGTGCCGCTGTGTGACCCACCTGCGAGTGAGCGTCAGCGACGTTCGTCCGGTCCGCGAAAGCGCGGTTCCGGCTATTCGTCCCCGTCGTTGCCCGTCAGGTCTTCCACGTGCAGGGTGATGCCCAAGCTGACGGCGAGCTCGCCGATCGAATCGAGCGCAGCGTCGACGTCGGCCCCGACCGGCACGGTCAACTGGACGGTGATCTCGAACCCCTTGCCGCCATCCTTGCCTGGCAAGTCGGTGACCGTGCCCAGACGCGAGATGCTGATTCCGTGTTCGCTGATCGCGGTGGAGATCTCATGCACCACGCCCGGTCGGTCATCACCGGTGAGTCGCAGGCGCACCTCGTCGGCGTCGGGTGCAACGGTGGGTTCCTCGACCTGCTGGGCCGTCACGTGCAGACCCTGGTCACGCAATACCAGCAGGTTGGTGAGCAGTTCGTCGACCCGGTCGTCGCCGACCTCCACCACCACGACGCCGGCGAACGTTCCCGCGATCTCGGCCAACTCGCTGCGCTTCCAGTTGCCGTCGTGAAAGCGGACCACGTCGGCCAGGGAAGCAACGACACCTGCCCGGTCGCGCCCGATGATGGTCAGCACCAGTTCGATCATCCCGTCACTATGGCACGCAGCGCAGATTCGCGATCATGTCGGCCAGCGAGGAATCGTGCCCAGTCGCAGCCAGTGGCGGTCCGTCGAGCTGTCGGGAGACACCTCACGCGGTTCGCCGGGGACCCCAGCTCGCTGAGATCGGTGAAACCGGTCCTCCCACGCGTCAAGTCACCCGTTCTGTGCAGCGTTTCGCTGGGACGGTGCGGCAGAGTGCTGAACAGAACGGGTCGAGCCCTTGTGTGGGGCCCGTTTGTTCAGCGGGCGCCGTCGGCGAGTTCGGTGTCGAGGCGTTTGACGAGGGTCTTCGGGGCGACCGCCCGATAGCTCTCCTCGACGAAGTCGAACAGGACGTCGCGCTCCTCGGTGGGCACGGTGTCGACGAAGATCGTCACCCACCCGTGTTTGCCCAGCCCGTAGCGCGTCGGAAACGCCTCGGGATAGCTCAGCGCATGGTCGCGCGACTCCGGCAGCTTGGTGGTGATCACCGGCCGGTCTGAATCGGGCCCGCTGGCGAACAGGAAGATCTTCTTGCCGACCTTCGTCACACGATCACCCCACGGTGCGTCGGGCCACGCCTCCGGCAACGAGAGCGCGAACTCGACGAGTGCGTCGACGAACGAGTGATCGGTGCTCCGCCGTCCCACCATCACGACAGTATGCACGGCCTACCCATCGGGGACTGTTGCACCCGGTGGGTAACGTCTGACGCGATGGGTTCGACCGATGCCACCGAGATTCTCAGGCCGCATGCGGAGGTACAGCACGCCTCCGAACTGGCGGCGCTCGCTGCGGCCGACGATCGCGAGCGACCACCGAACTGGCGGTTGTCGCCGTGGGCGGTGGTCAACTATCTCGTCGGTGGGTCGCTCGCCGACGGCACGGTGATCGTGCCGAAATATGTCGGCAAGCGACGCCTGATGGAGATCGCCGTCGCCACACTGGCCACCGACCGGGCACTGCTGTTGCTCGGTGTGCCGGGCACGGCCAAGACCTGGGTCAGCGAGCACCTCGCCGCTGCGATCAGCGGCGATTCGACGCTGCTCGTGCAGGGCACGGCGGGCACCACGGAAGAGACGCTCCGTTACGGGTGGAACTACGCCCGCCTGCTGGCCGAGGGGCCCAGCGAGGCTGCGCTCGTTCCGAGTCCGATCTACCGAGCGATGCAGCTCGGCTCGATCGCTCGTGTCGAAGAACTCACGCGCATGCCGTCCGACGTGCAGGATGCGCTGGTCACGGCGTTGTCCGAGAAGTCGATGCCGGTGCCCGAGCTGAACTCCGAGGTTGCTGCCACCCGAGGGTTCAACGTGATCGCCACGGCCAACGACCGCGACCGCGGCGTCAACGACCTGTCGTCGGCGTTGCGCCGCCGATTCAACACGGTGGTGCTCCCGTTGCCCGACTCCGCCGACGAGGAGATGGCGATCGTCGCGCAGCGGGTCAACGAGCTCGGCACGGCGCTCCGGTTGCCGCCGATCGCCCCGGCCGCTGACGAGATCCGCCGGGTCGTCACCGTGTTCCGAGAGCTGCGCGACGGCGTCACGGCCGACGGTGGTACGAGCCTCAAGGTCCCCAGCGGCACGCTGTCGACGGCCGAGGCGATCTCGGTCGTCACGAACGGGTTGTCGCTCGCCACGCATTTCGGCAACGGAACGTTGTCGCCCGACGACATCGCGGCCGGCGTGGTCGGTGCCGTCGTCCGCGACCCGCTGCACGACGGTGTTGCCTGGCGCGAGTACCTCGAGGCGGTCGTGGCCCGACGCGAGGGGTGGGGCGACTTCTACGAGGCGTGTCGCGCCCTCGACTGACCTCATGGAACTGCACCTGCTGGGCGTCAGGCATCACGGGCCTGGTTCGGCGCGGTCGGTGGTCGGAGCGCTCGACCAGCTGCAACCAGGAGTCGTGCTGGTCGAGTCGCCCGCCGAGACCACGGCGGCCTTCCGTTGGATCGGCGAGTTCGGCCTCGACCCGCCCGTGGCGCTGCTCGGTCATGTCGTCGATGACCCGCGTCGGGCGGTGTTCGCTCCGCTCGCGTCGTTCAGTCCCGAATGGCAGGCGGTTCGTTGGGCGAACGAACGAGGCGTCCGGGTCGAAGCGATCGATCTGCCGCTCGCGAACACCCTGGCCCACGGCGGCGACGACCAGGCGCTGATCCAGTCGGACGTGCCGGTCGATCCGCTCGGTGCACTGGCCGCTGCGGCCGGCGAACCCGACGCCGAACGGTGGTGGGACGACGTGATCGAACATCGCGGCGACGGCCTCACCGCGTTCCACGCCGTGGGTGAGGCGATGGCTGCGCTGCGATCAGGCACGGTGCCGTCGCTCGGCGAGGAACGCCGCGAGGCGCACATGCGCAAGCGGATCAGGGCGGCGATCAAGGAGGGTCACGACACGATCGTCGTCGTGTGTGGCGCGTGGCACGTCCCTGCGCTCGACGTCACGGCGGCCGCAGCGACGTCGGCGACCGCCGACGCAGCCACGTTGCGCGGTCTCCCCAAGGTCAAGGTCGCTGTCAGCTGGGTGCCCTGGACACACGAGCGACTCGCTGCTGCCAGCGGATACGGCGCCGGAGTGCGCAGCCCCGGCTGGTACGACCACGTGTTCCGCCATCCAGGCCCAGACGGTACGGCCCGCTTCTTCGTCGATGCCGCCAGGGTGCTGCGCCGTGCCGACATGTCTGCGTCGCCCGATCACCTGATCGCGGCAACCCGCATCGCCGACACCTTGGCGACGATGCGGGGGCGACCGCGCCCGGGCCTCGACGAGGTGCTCGACGCCGCCGACACGGTGATGGGCGGCCTTCCCCTGGTTCGTCGACAGCTGGTGGTCGGTACCGCGATCGGGGCGGTGCCCGACGATGCCCCCCAGGTTCCGCTGGCACGCGATCTCGCCAAGCGTCAGCGAACCGCCCGTCTCAAGCCCGCCGCCGCCGACCAGTCGATCGAGCTCGACCTGCGTACGCCGAACGGCCTACGTCGGTCGCACCTGCTGCACCAGCTCGCTGCGATCGGGGTGCCATGGGGCACGCTCGAACAGGGTCGGGGCAGCAGCGGCACGTTCCGCGAGACCTGGAGTCTGGCGTGGCGGCCCGAGTGGTCGATCCGCATCATCGAGTTCGCCGGCTACGGCACCACGGTCGAACGTGCGGCCACCAATCGGTTGGTCGAACGCTCACGCGTCGCCAGCAGTCTCGTCGAGATCGCTGCAACGCTCGACCTGGCGTTGCTCGCCTCGTTGCCCGACGCGATCGACCCGGTCGTTCACCAACTCGCCACCCGAGCGGCCGACGATCCCGATGTCGGCCAGTTGATGTCGGCCCTCGGCCCGCTCGCTCAGGCCCAGCGCTATGGCGACGTACGCGCCACCGATGCCGAGGTGGTCGCGTCGGTCTTCGATGGGCTGGTCGTCAGGGTGCTCGCCGGTGTCGTGCCCGCATGCACCTCGCTCGACGACGACGCCGCGGCAGTCATGGTCGAGCGCCTCAGCGGGGTGCAGCACGCGCTCGCTCTCGTCGACCATCGGGCCCGCCGCCGCGCCTTCCCCGAGGTGCTCGAACGCCTCAGCGAAGGCGGCGGACACGGCCGGGTCCACGGCAGGGCGACCCGCATCCTGCACGACAGCGGACAGTGGGAGGGACGCCGCGTCGAACTCCGGCTGGGCCGCGCCCTGTCGTCGGGAACCCCTCCGGCCGTCGGCGCCGCGTTCGTCGAGGGGTTCCTTGCCGGCAGCGGCACCGTCCTGCTGCACGACGCCGACCTGCGTGCGGTGGTCGATCGATGGTTGTCGTCACTCGACCCACAGGCGTTCGACGAGACGGTGCCGTTGCTCCGGCGTACGTTCGGGTCGTTCGAAGCGGCCGAGCGTCGCCAGATCGGACGCTTGGTCGCCGGCGAGGCACGCGAGGTGCCTGTCGGGTTCGGGCCGGGCCTCGACGACGCCCGGGTCTCGGCTGCGTTGCGCACGGTTCGACACATGCTGGGTCTCGCCGTCGACGATCGCAGCGGTGCGGCATGAGTGCGGTCGACGGCGCTCGCCCGACCGATTCCGAACGCTCGCCGGCCGATGGCGTGGGCGCCTTGCACGTGTCCGAGGCAGAACGCTTGCGGCGTTGGAGGCTCGTCCTCGGGGGTGGCGACGCCGACGGAACCGGCAGCGAGCTCGGCGGCGACGATGTGCACATCGACGCCACGATGGCGGCGGTGTACGACCAGCAGGGGGCGCAGCAGCGCTCCGGTGGTCGTGGCAGCGGCAAGGCAGGGGGGCTCGGTCGTTCGGCGCCACGGGTCGCGCGTTGGCTCGGTGACATCCGCACCTACTTCCCCAAGCCGGTCGTACAGGTGATGCAGCGCGACGCGATCGAACGGCTCGACCTTCGTCAGCTGCTGCTCGAACCCGAGTTGCTCGAGTCGATCGAGCCCGACATCCACCTCGTGACCTTGCTCGTCGAGTTGAACCACCTGCTGCCCGACGAGACCCGTTCGACAGCTCGCCAGGTGATCGCTCGAGTGCTCGAGCAACTCGAAGAACGACTGACCGATCGCACTCGTGTCGCAGTACACGGTGCACTGGCACGAGCCAACCGATCCAGGCGACCACGTCCTGGTGACGTCGACTGGCTTCGTACGGTGCATGCCAACCTGCGCCACTACCAGCCGCAGTACCGCACCGTCATCCCCGAGCGCCTGGTCGGTTTCGGCCGCCGCCAACGCAGCCTTGCCAAAGACGTCGTGATCGCCGTCGACCAGTCGGGTTCGATGGCCGACAGCGTGGTCTACGCGTCGCTGTTCGGTGCCGTGCTCGCCCAGCTCCCGGCGCTGCAGACCAGGTTGATCGCGTTCGACACCAGTATCACCGACCTGACACCGGTGCTCCACGACCCGGTCGACGTGTTGTTCGGTGTCCAGCTCGGTGGAGGCACCGACATCGCTGAGGCATTGGGGTACTGCCGCCAACTCGTCACCCGTCCCGACGACACCGTGCTCGTCTTGATCAGCGATCTCTTCGAGGGGGGCAATGCCGAGCTGATGCGCACCCGGGTCGCCCAGCTGATCCGGTCGGGCGTCACGGTGCTGTGCTTGCTCGCGCTCAGCGACGAGGGGGCACCCGTGCACGATCAGCGTGCCGCAGCAGACCTCGTCGCACTCGGAGCCACGGTGATGGCATGCACCCCCGACCGGTTCCCCGAGGTGCTGGCAGAGGCGCTCGAACGGCGCTGATGCGACGTCGTCCGATCTGCCGCGAACAACGGCTGATCAGTGGTCGGTTTCGGTGAAGCGTTCCACATCGGCGCGGTGGCCGGCGATCACGATCAGGTCGCTCTTGTCCAAGATGGTCTCGCGATCAGCGTAGGTGAACTGGCCGGTGGCGGGCTTCACGCACACGACGGTCACCTTGTAGGTGGCGCGCAGATTCGACTCGCCGAGGGGCACGCCGATCAGCTCGTCGGGTGCGATCAACTCGGCGATCACGAAGTTGTCGTCGAGCGCCAGGAACTCGAGCATCTGGCCGGTGACGAGGTGGGCGACCCGGCTGCCCATCTCGGCTTCCGGGAACACGACATGGTGTGCGCCCACCCGTTGCAGGATGCGGCCGTGCGAGTCGGTGATCGCCTTGGCCCAGATGTTCTTGACTCCCAGGTCGACCAATGCGGTGGTGGTGAGCACGCTGGCCTCGATGCCGGTTCCGATGCACACGACAGCGGTGATCGCGTCTGCGGCTCCGATCTGCCTGAGCGCCCGTTCGCTGGTGGTGTCCGCCTGCACGACATGGGTGAGCATCCCCGCGTGCTCCTGCACCTTGTCCTCGCTCGAATCCACGCCGAGGACCTCGTAGCCGAGCTCGGTCAAGGTGCTGGCGAGCGATGATCCGAAGCGGCCCAGACCGATCACGATGATCTCGCCTCGGTGTTCGATGCGGTCGGACGTCAGCCCGCTCAGCATGGTGTGGATGATCTTGTCGGACATCTTGTGCTCCTTGGGCCGATCAACCGATGATCGGTCGCTCTTCTGGGAAACGGTAGGCGCGACTGCGTTGTCGCAGCGCGAGTGCAGTGACGAATGTGACGGGGCCGATACGGCCGGTGAGCATGATCAGCACCAACAGGAACTGTCCGGCGCCGGGGAGCGAGTTGGTGATGCCGGTCGACAGCCCGACGGTGCCGAATGCCGAAGTGGCTTCGAACAGGGTCTGGGTGAAGCTGAACGACGACATCGCGGTGAGTGCGATCGCCCCGGCAAAGACGGTGCCGACCGACAACAACGCGACGGTCATCGCCTGACGCACCACTTGCACCGGGAGGCGACGGTTGAACACGTTGATGTCGTTGTCGCCCCTCACTTCCGACCACATCGCGAAGCCGAGCACCGCGAAGGTGGTGACCTTGATGCCGCCGCTGGTGGAGGCCGGGCCGGCGCCGATGAACATGAGGCCGGTCATGATGTTCAACGTCGGTTCACGCTGGGCGCCGATGTCGATGGTGTTGAAACCCGCCGTTCGTGGCGTGACGCCCTGGAACCAGGCTGCCTGCAGCTTGTCCCAGACCCCCATCGGGCCGAGGGTCGCGACGTTGGTCCATTCGAACACCAGCACCAGCAGCGGTCCGGCGATCAGCAAGACCACCGTGGCGCCGAGCGTGATACGGGTGTGCAGGCTCCATTTCCTCGGTGGCACCCGTTTGCGGAACTCGACGAGGATCGGGAAGCCGAGCCCACCGATCACGAACGCAGCCGTGATCGGGAACACCACCAACGGGTCGCCGGCGAACCGGGTCAGGCTGTCGGAGTAGAGCGAGATCCCGGCATTGTTGAACGCCGACACGGCATGGAAGATCGCGCTGTAGGCCGCTCTGCCGAGGCTGTCGTCGCCGGTGGTCGAGAGGTGGATGAACAAGATCAGAGCGATCGACGATTCGACCAGGAGCGTGATCTTGGCGATCGCCGAGATGAGGTATCGAAGCTCGCCGATGTCGACCGCTCCGATTTCGGCTTGGGCGAGCATTCGTTGGCGCAGGCCCAGGCGTCGGGAGGCGACGAGGGCCAGCACCGAGCCGATCGTCATGATGCCGAAGCCGCCGAGCTGGATCAGGGCGAGTAGCACGAGTTCGCCGAACAACGAGAACGTCGAGACGTCGACCGTGCCGAGCCCGGTGACCGTTGTCGCCGATGTCGCCCAGAACAGCGAATCGAGCAAACCTGGGTGGCGAAGACCGGAATCGACGGCGAACGGCAGACGCAGCAGGAGCGTGCCGACGAGGATCAACATCACGAACGCTGCGAGCACGAGCTGCGCTGGATTGTGTACGGCTCCGATGATCCGCCTGACGACCACGCAGGCACACTAACGGGGCAAGGTGGCGGCGGGTGGTGTGCCACGGTGAACCGATAGCAGCGTCGGCCCGAACGACCCGAACGGGGTGCCGTGCGATCTGTGAGCCGATCACGAGCACGCGCTAGCGTGTGCGCACTATGGGTCAGCTGGTCGGAGTCGTCGAGAAGCCGAGTACCACCCCGGGTGTGGTGCGTTTCGAACTCAATCGTTCGCTGTCGGGCATGGGGCACGAGCGATTCGGGTCGGCATCCGACGCGATCGGTTCGAAACCCGCACCGTCGTTGGCGCGTTTGTTGTTCGCCACCGGCAAGGTTGCCGGCGTGCACATCTACGGCAACATGGTCACCGTCGACATCGCCAAGGGCTTCGACTCGAGCGGGCTCGGCGACATCGTTCGCGAGATGTACCAGTACTGGAAGCCCGGCGTCGAGCCGCCGTCGTTCGAGGATCTCCAGCCAGAAGAACCCGCTGCCGCCCCGTCCGGTGATACCGGTGGTGAATCGGAGTTGTCCGAGGCCGCCAAGCGTGTGCCGGCGCATCTGCTCGAACGCAGCCGTGCGGCCCGCGAGCGATGGAAGGCCGCCCACGGCTGAAGTCCTCGTCGCTCTTTCGGTGCACCACTGGAAAAGCGAACAGGTGTTCGATAATGTGGGGTGGTGACGTCCACCATCGTTTCGTCGATGCCGCTGCCGATGCCGGCTCGCGATCGCTGTCTTCCGGTCGACGAGGCGCTCGCATCGCTGCTGCCCGATGCCGGCCTGCAACGCGGTCGGATCGTGGGGTGTACCGGTCCGGCAGCGATCTCGTTGGCTCTGGCGCTCGTATCACGAGCAGCAGCAGTCGGGTCGTGGTTGGCGGTCGTCGGGGTTCCGATGCTGGGGGTCGAGGCCGCCGCCCAGTTCGGGATACCACTCACCCGTCTGGTCGTGGTCGATGCCCCGGGCGGTCCTGCCGTGTGGGCAGAGCGCGTCGCTGCTGCCGCTGACGGGTTCGACGTCGTGCTGACGCGCCCCCCTGCCGGCGCCGAACGGGTGGCTCGCAAGATCCGCACCAGATTGCAGGCGCGAGGTGTCGTGTTGGTCGCTGTCGGCCCTACCTCGCCGGGTGTGTCGTGCGACCTCCAGCTCCACACCACCTCGGTGGTGTGGAGCGGGCTCGGGCAGGGGCATGGGCACTTGATCGCCCGCCGTGCCACGGTCAGCGCCGGCGGTCGCAGGATGCCGCGTCCGGTCGAATCCGATCTCTGGCTACCCGGCCCCGATGGGCGAGTCTCCGTCGTCGACACCGGCGGGCTGTCACCCGCAGCTCGTGTCGATGATGCCGCTCGTGACGAGGTTGCCGGGGCCGTGCTCACCAGGGCCGGTTGATGTGCAGTCGTCGTCCCGTTTCGACCCGCCCCGCCTCGCCACGGTGTGGTGCCCCGATTGGCCGACGGTCGCCGCCCGTGTTCCGCCGGATCAGCCGGCAGCCGTCTTTCGTTCGAATCGGGTGATCGCTCGCACACCGGCGGCAGCGTCGGCGGGGGTGCGAACCGGTGCACGCCGGCGCGCCGCCCAGGGGGCATGCCCCGAACTGCTCGTCCTCGATCACGATCCCGACCGCGATGCCCGCGAGTTCGATGCGGTCGTTCGCTCGGTTGCCGAAATGGTGCCGAGGCTCGAGGTGGTCGAACCAGGGTGGTGTGCCTTGCAGCCCGCGGGCCATCGCGCTATTTCGGTGGAGAACAAGCGATGGCCGAGCGCTTGGTCGACCTCGTCCGCGACGTCGCGGGCGGATCGGCAGGGGTAGGTGTCGCCGACGGACGCTCTGCCTCTGCGATCGCCGCTCGTCGGGCGATCCACGTGACTGCCGGTGTGCTGGTGGTGCCGCCAGGGGGTTCGTCCCTGTTCGTCGATCCGCTTCCGGTGGGGTGGCTGCGCGAGCTGGGCGAGATCACCCCCGAGTTGGTCGATCTGTTCGCCCGACTCGGCCTGTGCACGTTGGGCCAGTTGGCCGGCCTCGAAGCCGGTGACGTGCTGGCGCGGTTCGGCGTCGAGGGCATGCATGCACATCGTCTCGCCGGGGGCCGCGACACCCGTCCACCGGTCACCGCCGACCCGCCGCCCGAGTGGTGGGTCGAGCATCCGTTCCTCGAACCGATCGAGCAACTCGAAGCCGTGGTGTTCGTGGCCAAGCGCCTCGCCGACGAATTGGTGGCGAATCTGGCAGGGGAGGGCCGTGTGTGTGTCCGGTTGACGGTGATCGTCGAGACCGAACACGGTGAGCGATGTGAGCGAGCTTGGTATCGCGATCAGGGGCTCTCGGCGGTGGCGATGGTCGAGCGCGTCCGTTGGCAGCTCGAAGGATGGGCTGCGCAACCCGATGGGTTGAGCGGTGGGGTGGCGTTGGTCCGGCTGGTGCCCGACGAGGTGCGCAGCGACGATGGTGTCCAAGGTGGCCTGTGGGGTGGGCGGTCGCAAGCCGATCACGATGCTGCACGTGCGATCGTCCGTCTGAGCGGGATCGCTGGTGATCAGGCGGTGAAGGTGCCGGCATGGGCCGGTGGTCGGCTGCCGATCGAGCGGTACCGATGGGTACCGGCCGCTTCGGTCGATCTCGAGCATGCATCCGAGCGTCTCGATCGCGATGACGGACCGTGGCCCGGTGTGTCGCCGATGCCGGCGCCCACGGTGGTGCCCGAGCAACCGGTATCCGTCGCCCTGCTCGACGAGTCCGACCAGCAGGTTCGGGTGACCGGCCGCGGTGAGGTGAGTGCCGCTCCGGCATCGATCGTCGTGGGGGCCGAACGCCAGCGGGTGGTCGCCTGGGCGGGCCCGTGGCCGATCGAACAGCGATGGTGGTCGTCAGAGAGATCGCGTCGTCTGGCGCGGTTTCAGGTGGTCACCGAGCAGGGCGTCGCTCACCTGGTCGGCATCGAGCAGCAGCACTGGTCGATCCTTGCCACGTATGCGTGATCAGCCCAGCTGGATGCCGGTGAGGTGTTCTTCGACCTCATCGTCGGCCGCTGGTTGTGCCTGTCGGGCGACAGCTCGTTGGCCCGCAGCAACCTGTGCCTCCGCAGCATCGAGTACCTCGTTGCTGATCCGGAAGCCGACGCCGCGAACAGTGTGGACGACTCGGAGTTCGGGGGCGGCCTGGTCGAGTTTGCGGCGAAGGTTCGACAGATGGACATCGACGACATGCGTGTCGCCGACCCAGTTCTGCCCCCATACCGACTCGAGCAGTTCGCTGCGCGAGGCGACCTCGGTCGGCCGGCGGCAGAGATGTTCGAGCAACGAGAACTCGATCCGCGTCGCCGGCACCTCAGTGTCGCCGAGGCGGATCTCGTGGCGGCCGGTGTCGATCGTCAGGGGTCCGAGCGTGACGATCGACGACGGAACAGGGTCCCATCCCGTGCGGATCTCACGGGGGCGGCGCAGGAGGGCATGGCAGCGGGCGACGATCTCGTCGGAACTCACCGGGAGCGACACGGCATCGTCGGCACCAGATCTGAGGAGCTCGACCCGCGCCCGATCGCGACCAGCTGATTCGATACACAACAGGTAGCCGTCGGTGTCGTGGCGGAGCCGCTGGTAGAGCGGGCGATCATCCGTATCCTGCATCACGGTGTCGATGACGAGGACATCGGGCGAGAACGACTCGGCGAGGACGCTGACGGCGTCGGCATCGCCGGGTGCGCTCACCGAGAATCCGGCAGCTCGCAAGCCGGCCTCGTTCGTCCGCCGAAGACGGAGGTCTTCGATGGCGAGTAGGACTCGAGGGGAAAATTGGGTGCTTGGTTCCATGATGGTGGGGGTCCAGCCCTGATGTGTTCGGCTGTGATTCACGTATCGGCTGTCCGGATCGTCGACTCAAGCGCTTTGTTCAACTTTCCTCTGGTTTTGTCTCGATACGGTGAGGCGATGTCGATGACAGGGCTCGAGCAGGTGCGGCGTTCGGTGGTCGAGCGGGAACCGATCGATGCTGCCGAGAGCGACAGCATCCGGCATCTGTTGATCGAGTTCGATCGACTCGTCGATCCGCTCGACCAACTACTCGACCCGGTTCACGTGACCGGGTCGGCGATCGTGGTCGGCCCTCGCGGCGTGGTGTTGTTGCGACACAAGCGCCTTGGCTTCTGGTTGCAGCCGGGTGGCCACATCGATCCCGGTGAGTCACCATGGGAGGCGGCGATGCGCGAGGCAGTCGAGGAGACCGGCTTGGGCGTGTCGTACGCCGATCTCGATCCGTATGGATTTCCGCGGCTCGCCCACGTCGACGTGCACGACGGCGGACGCGGACACACCCATCTCGATCTCCGCTACGTGTTCGACGGTGGGGCCGCTGACCCGGACCCGCCGGTCGGGGAGAGTCAGGAGATCGGATGGTTCGACTGGCCGTCGGCGATCGAACGCGCCGGCGACGACCGGTTGAAGTCGCTGCTGGCGCACCTGGCACCGAACCCGACTTGACCGCACCGATCCTGCCGTCGTCTTGGTCCGTGTGACCATGGGGACGACTCGACACACCTGCGTGGTCCTGCGGCTCGGCCGCCGCACTAGCGTCCGGCCATGGGACGACTCGACGGCAAGGTGGCACTGATCACGGGTGGGGCGCGTGGGCAGGGAGCCGCCGAAGCGGCGCTGTTCGCGGCCGAGGGCGCCACGGTGTACATCACCGACGTGCTCGACGACGAGGGTGAGGCGATGGCTGCCGGCCTCGGCGGGTCGGTCACCTACCTGCATCACGACGTCGCCGACGAGCACGAGTGGCAGGCCGTCGCCGACGGCATCGTCGAGGCCACGGGCGGGATCGACGTCCTGGTCAACAACGCCGGCATCTTCCAGGTCGTGGGCGTGGCCGACACGACGATGGCCGACTGGAACCGGATGGTCGCGATCAACCAGACCGGTGTGTTCCTGGGTCTGCGCGAGGTGGGGCGCCGCATGAGGGACCGCGGCACCGGGAGCATCGTGAACATCTCGTCGATCGCGGGGATGGGCGGCGCTGCGATGGCATTCGCGTACTCAGCCACCAAATGGGCGGTGCGCGGCATGACGAAGTCGGCCGCGCTCGAGTTCGCCTCGGACGGTGTCCGGGTGAACTCGGTGCACCCCGGCATCATCGAAACAGCGATGCTCGACCAGTTCGGAGATCGCATCCCGGCGATCCGCGAGCGAATACCGATGGGCCGAACCGCGTCCGCTGACGAAGTCGCCCGTGTGGTGCTGTTCCTGGCTTCTGACGAGTCGTCGTACTGCAGCGGACACGAATTCGTGGTCGACGGGGCGATGACGGCATGACCGCGCTGCTTCCCGATCGCTTGCTCGCTGCCGGGGAGGTGTGCGGAGACCTGCTGAAGACCCGCGGCGAGACCGTCGCCGTCGGGGAGGGGAGCTGTGGCGGGCTGGTCTCGGCGGCGTTGCTGGCAACCCCGGGAGCTTCGGCCTACTACGTCGGAGGTGGTGTGATCTACACCCGTGCCGCGCTCGATGCTCTCTTGACCGGTGAGGTCGAGCGTCCATCGCCGTTGCAAGGGGCCTCCGAACCGTGGGCGATCCATTTGGCGAGGGCTGCGAGGTCGCATCTCTGCGCCACGTGGGGCATCGGCGAGGGTGGTGCTGCCGGACCGTCAGGAAATCGCTACGGCAATCCCGCGGGCCATGCATGGGTCGCTGTTTCGGGCCCGTCAGAAGCCGCCGTGCATGTGCTCACCGGTGACGACGACCGCGTCGCCAACATGATTACGTTCGCCACAGCGGCACTCGACCTGCTGGCGCGCGAACTCGCGAACTGACGCCCGGGGTATCGACGGGACATCTTCGAACGGTGGATCGTTCCACTTGCGCGCGTACGAACAAGTGTTCGATACTCGCGGGAATGGGTTTCAACAATCCGTCGTGGACCTGGAGCGAGCTCGAGGCGACGCTCTCAGGTCGCAGGGGGCGTGACGGTCGCGCCCCTGGCAGCTTGTCGTGGAATGCCGGTGGTGACAGTCCGGCGTGGGGACGCAAGCGGCAGCCGTTCGAGGTGCCCGAGTCGTTCAGTGGTACCCGGGCATCGGGCGCGGTGCCATATGCCGAGCTGCACGCCCATTCGAACTATTCGTTCCTCGACGGTGCCTCGCATCCCGAGGAACTCGCCACCGAAGCGGCGCGGCTCGGGCTCGAAGCGTTGGCACTCACCGACCACAACGGGTTCTACGGTGTGGTGCGCTTTGCCGAGGCAGCCCGGGCGGTGGGGTTGCCGACCGTCTTCGGTGCCGAGATCACCCTCACCCCTGGATTGGGTGACGATCATCATGTCGCCCGCGTCGAGGGCGACACCTTGTTCCAGGTCGACACCGGGCAGGTACCCGACTCGCACGCCCCTGATCCGGCGGGCCGTCACCTGCTGGTGCTCGCCGACGGGCCATCCGGTTACGCACGCCTGGCACGGGCACTGAGCCTGGGGCATCTGGCGGGCGAGAAAGGGGCGCCACAGTTCAGCTTCGCCGACATCGCCGACGCAGTCAGCGGTGTCAGCTGGGTACTCACCGGGTGTCGGAAAGGTGCGGTGCCGCAGGCGCTGTTCGACGACGGGCCATCGGCTGCCCGCCGCGAGCTCGAACGGCTGGTCAGTGCCTTCGGGCGCGATCGGGTGCTCGTCGAGCTGTGGGATCACGGTGACCCGATCGACTCTGCTCGTAACGACGCGCTCGTCGAGATCGCTCATCGCGTCGGCGTCGAATGCGTCGCCACCAACAATGTGCACTACGCCACACCTTCCCAGCGCAAGCTCGCCTCGGCGATCGCGGCGGTTCGGGCTCGGCGCAGTCTCGACGAGATCGACCCGTGGCTGCCCGGTGCCGCCAGTGCGCATTTGCGTTCGGGCGCCGAGCAGCAACGCAGGTTCGCCCGGTACCCGGGCGTGGTCGAATTGGCGGGCGAGATCGGCCGGGCAGCGGCATTCGACCTGTCGTTGGTGGCCCCGAACCTGCCACCGTTCCCCTGCCCGGACGGGTTGGGCGAGATGGAGTTCCTGCGCCAGATCACCGAGGAGGGTGGCCGTCGCATGTATGGCGACCGGCCCGCGACCGCTTCCCAGGCGAACGGGATGGTCGTCGAGGACCTCAGTCTGCGGGCCCGTGCATGGAGCACGATCGACCGCGAGTTGGCGATCGTCGAACAGTTGGGCTTCCCCGGCTACTTCCTCGTCGTGTGGGATCTCGTCGAGTTCTGCCGGCGCGCCGACATCTTCTGCCAAGGGCGCGGGAGCGCCGCCAACTCGGCGGTCTGCTACGCGCTCGGTATCACCAAGGCCGATGCCGTGTCGCTCGGCCTGCTGTTCGAGCGCTTCTTGTCGACCGAGCGTGATGGTCCGCCCGACATCGACATCGACATCGAAAGCGGTCGCCGCGAGGAGGTGATCCAGTACGTGTACCAGCGGTACGGGCGCCACCACACCGCCCAGGTAGCGAACGTCATCACCTACCGCGCCAGATCGTCGATCCGCGACATGGCCAAGGCGTTGGGTCATTCCACCGGACAGCAGGACGCCTATGCCAAACAGATCGACGGTTGGGGCGGTATCGCCGCGACCGCTGCGCAACCCGACTGCACGATTCCGCGCGAGGTGCTCGAACTGGCAGCTCAGATCGAGGATGCACCCCGGCACCTCGGTATCCATTCGGGTGGCATGGTCATCTGCGATCGCCCGGTGATCGAGGTGTGTCCGGTCGAATGGGGTCGCATGGACCGGCGCTCGGTGCTGCAGTGGGACAAAGACGATTGTGCCAACGCCGGCCTGGTGAAGTTCGATCTGCTCGGGCTGGGAATGCTGAGCGCGCTCCACTACGCCGTCGACCTGATTCGCGAGCACCGTGGCTACGAGGTCGATCTCGCGACCATCCCGCAGGAAGACGACGTCTACGCCATGTTGTGCCGAGCCGACACGATCGGGGTGTTCCAGATCGAGTCGCGGGCGCAGATGGCGACGCTGCCGCGCCTCAAGCCCCGCCGTTTCTACGACCTCGTGGTCGAGGTCGCCTTGATCCGGCCCGGGCCGATCCAGGGCGGCTCGGTGCACCCGTACATCCGGCGCCGCAACGGGCAAGAGCCGGTCACCTACCTGCATCCGCTGCTCGAGAATGCTCTCGGCAAGACGCTCGGTGTGCCGCTGTTCCAGGAGCAACTGATGCAGATGGCGATCGACGTCGCTGGATTCACCCCATCCGAGTCCGACGAATTGCGACAGGCGATGGGGTCGAAGCGCTCGGCATCGCGGATGGAGAATCTCAAGGAACGACTGTTCGCCGGTATGGCCGTGCGTGGCATCACCGGTGAGGTGGCCGACGAGATCTTCATGAAGATGAAGGCATTCGCGAACTACGGCTTCCCCGAGTCGCACTCGGTCAGCTTCGCCTATCTCGTCTATGCCTCGTCGTGGATCAAGTACCACGAACCGGCTGCCTTCTGCGCCGCCCTCGTCAATGCCCAGCCCATGGGGTTCTGGTCGCCGCACACGTTGGTGCAGGATGCCCGCCGCCACGGTGTCGAGGTACGTACCCCCGATCTCAATGCGTCGCTGGCCGGTGCGACGTTGGAAGACGGAGGGGGTTCGGTTCGTCTCGGCATCGGGTCGGTGCGCGGCATCGGTACCGATCTGGCCGAACTGATCGAACGCGAGCGGGTCGAGCACGGGGTGTACACCTCACCTGAGGACCTCGTCCGCCGGGTTCCGGCGCTCACGCTGGCGCATCTCGAGGCGATGGCAACCGCAGACCTGTTCGGCGAATGCTTCGAGTTGGAACGTCGCCAGGCGTTGTGGGCAGTCGGAGCTGTGGCGCAGTCTCGACCTGGTCGGCTACCGGGCATCGTCACCGGTGAACGACCACCCACCCTGCCGGGCATGACCCCACTGGAGGAATCGGTGGCAGACCTGTGGGCGACCGGGGTGGCACCTGGTGGTCACCCCACCAGGTTCGTCCGCGACGAGCTCACCAAACTCGGGGTGGTCACGTCCTCGGGGCTGTGGCAATGCGAACCCAGCACCAGGGTCGTAGTAGCCGGTGTGGTGACCCACCGGCAGCGTCCGATGACCGCACAAGGTGTGACCTTCCTCAACCTCGAAGACGAGACCGGCCTCATCAACGTGGTGGTCTCCAAGGGGTGCTGGGCGCGATTCCGAAAGGTCGCACGGGGCGCGCCGGCAATGGTGATCCGCGGCCGGCTGGAACGGTCGGAGGGGGTGATCAATGTCGTCGCCGAACACATGGGGCCGTTGCCGCTCGCAGCCACGACCGCCAGCCGGGATTTCAGGTGACGATCGCTGCCCGGCGGGTCACACGTGGGCGGTGCCGCGGAACAGACGCTCGAGCCCGCGACCCACCTCGCGGCCGACCTGCTTGAGCTGCGTCGCGTCGGCGGTGCGATCGGTGAGCACGGTGAGCACCGCGACATGGGAGATACCGAACACGAACACCTGCCCGTCGGTCGAGCACTGGTGCGAGAACGATGCCGGGGAGGCACCAGTGAGTTGCACGAGCCGGTTCGACAGGCCCAGCGCGGCGGCCGACATGGCGGCGATCGCTGCCGGGTCGAGACCGGTGACGTGTGTCAACCGGGAGGCGAGCACGTGCCCGTCGGCGCTGCTCACGAGCGCGCCCAACACACCCGGGACCCGATCGACCACATGGTCGAGCAGGTGGCGCATCGAGATCTCGATATCGGTCACATGGGACGTATCGGCCGATCGATCTCCGGCCTTGAGAGAACCTTGATCTTGGCTCGTATCCGGCTCGCTCACGCGTCCGGGTGGTTCACGGCCAGGTGCGGTCGGGGAACCGGTTGGTGCGCCGAAGGGGCTGCCAGTCGTGTCCATCGTTCACACTCCCGTTTCGATCGGTGCGGTGGGCGGCCCGTCGGTCAACACGGATTGCAGCAACTCGCCGAGGCGCCCAGGGGCGAAACGAGTGGTCGCCGCATGCCCGATCTCGTCGACGCTCCACCATCGAAGTTCGTGCACGAACTCGGCGCGCATGCGTTCCCAACCGATCTCCGGCTCGGGTTCGAAGCGGTCCATGCGCACGAGGTGAATGCGGTCGCGCTGGCCATCGTGTCCGGTCGACATCGGAATGATGTGCTCGCGATTCCAGATGTGAGGTCCGATCGGCACCGACGTGAGACCGAGTTCTTCTCGAAGCTCGCGACGCAGTCCCTCGTCGGATGATTCGCCGTCGTCGAGCCCACCACCGGGGAGTGCCCACGCCTCGGCACCCGTCGGGAAGACGAACTTCGCCAGCAGGACGTGGTCGTCTTCGTCGAGGATCAGCGCTCGTACGGCGGCGCGGAGACGCAGGGCCATGTCACATGTTCACTTCGTGGAGGGAGGGTGGGTACGCAGCTCGACCAGGCATCCGGTCGCAGACCCGATTGGTGCAACATCGCTGCACTTCGTCAATCCGAGGGCGATTCGCGCAGGCCGTCGTTGAAGATCCGGAACATGTCGTAGGTCTCCTTGCATGCCTGGCAGACCGGGAGTGGCTTGGGATCGCGTGCCGGCACCCAGACGTAACCGCACAGGGCCTCGATCGGGGTGCCCATGACGCGCGCCTCGAGTACCTTGGCCGCCGCCGACTCGCCAGGACCGACCTTGACGATGTGTGCGACGATCGGCTCGTCGGTCTCAGGGATGGTGTCGACATCTGGGATCGTCTCGGCAGGCAGCGTTTCGAGATCCGGCATGTCCAACAGTTTGCCAGGGATCGCACGAAGCCGGCGGCGTAACCTGCCGTCATGGGCGAACCTGTCGAGTATCGCGACATCTCTGCGGCGATCGCCCCTACCGGAATGGTGGCCAGGGGCGGTTTCGTCACCACAGCGGATGACGCGCTCGAGATGCCCGATGGCCGGAGTGTTCGTTCGGTGGTCATCGTGGGCAATATCGGCGGTGCGATGTGGAAACGGTTCCGTGACGAGCAACAACCTGGTCCGCACCCTCTCGACCGATGGACGCGTGAGACGCTGGCACCGATCGCGGCGACGTTCTCAGCGGCGTTCGTCCACCCCAGCGACCAGCCGTTCCGACCGTTTCAACGGTGGGCACAACGAGCCGATGACGTGTGGCCGTCGCCGATCGGCATGCTGATACACAGCGAGTACGGGCTGTGGCACGCATACCGCGGAGCGTTCCTGTTCGCCGAGCCGGTCCGAGGTCTGCCGTCTGTGGGCAATGCCGTTTCGCCGTGCGACTCGTGTGACGGGCGCCCGTGTCTCATGGCCTGCCCGGTCAATGCGTTCACCGCTGCGGGGTACGACACGGTGGCGTGTGCGTCGCATGTCGGTTCGGGCGGAGATCCCGATTGCCTGCACGAAGGCTGTGCAGCGCGACGGGCCTGCCCCGTCGGCGCTGGCCGTCGCTATGACGCCGACCAGATGTTGTTCCACATGCGAGCGTTCGTGGGGACATGATCGTGGAGCGGGAGGCCGTGTGAACGACTCGGGGAGGGCCCCGCACTCACTCGCCCCGCCGAGTGTCGCCACCGCCTTGGCGCCGGCCGGCTGGTATCCGGACCCGTTCGATCCTCACGCGTGGCGATGGTGGGACGGGTCGTCGTGGACCGTGTACGCATCGGCCGGCGCTGTGGGCGTGGCGACTCGGCGGCCCCGGCTCCCGAAATGGTTGAGCCCACCGGTGCTCGTGTGCGGTGTGCTCACGTCGATCGCGTTGATCGTGATCGGGGCCCGGTCTCCGTGGGCCGTCGTCGCCGGGTTCGTGCCGCTCGTGATCGTCCTGCCCGTGTTGTCATGGCTCGATCGGGTCGAGCCCGAACCACGTTCGTCCCGACTGCACGCTGTGTTGTGGGGTGCATCCGTCGCCGTGGTCGTCGCATCGGTGCTCAACGCCGTGGTCGCCGTGGCGTTCGGAGAGACAGCGGCCATCCTGATCGCAGCTCCATTGGTCGAGGAGGCTGCCAAGGCGATGGGCATCGTGTGGGCGGTGCGACGTCGAGACGTCGACGGTGTCACCGACGGCATCGTCTACGCCGGCTGGGTCGCACTCGGATTCGTCGTCGTCGAGGACATCACCTACTTCGCGTTGGCGGACGTGAACGGCGACCTGTTGCCGGTCTTCGTCCTGCGGGCGCTGATGACGCCCTTCGCCCACCCGCTGTTCACGTTCTGGACCGGCCTCGCGATCGGTCGAGCGGTTCATCTTGGCCGTCGGATCTGGCCGCGGGTGCTGTGGGGCTACGGCCTCGCCGTCGTCTGCCATGCCGCGTGGAACGGCTCGCTCGTGTTGGCGGACGTCACCTACGAGGTCGACGAGGACATCGGCGCCAGGGTGATCCTCACGGCGATGGCGTTGTTCGGGGTGCTGTTCGTCGCCGTGGCGGTGACCCTGATCGTGATGCGTCGACGTGAGCAACAACGGTTCGTCGCCAGCGTGCCCTCACTCGTGTTGCGCTATCACGTCGCACCCGACGAGGCAGCGATGTTCGTCGGTTGGCGACAGATGCTCGGGCAACGGCGCCGGCTCGAGCGGCGCCGCCGCGAGTCGTTCGACCAGCTGCACGCAGCGCTGGCGAGATTGTCACAACTCTATGAACGACCGGGCGACGTCGATCCGGTCATCGAGCGGGTGCTCGCCGCTCAGCTTGCGGACGCGATGGCCGCCTTCCGCTCGGTCAGGTGAGCAGATCGCGAGAGATGTCGATCCAGAACTGGGTCGCCAGAGCGAGGCTCTCGACGTCGATCCGCTCGTCGTGGCCGTGGAAGCGGCTGCCGAAGGTTGCCGAGGTCATGTCGGGCGAGAACAGCCCGGCGCCGTATGCCACGCGTCCGCGATCGCGATAGAAGCGGGCGTCGGTGCCGCCCACCACCAGGCCGGGCACGATCTGTGCGCCCGGGTAGACGATCTGGATGTTGCGGGCCAGCACATCCCACAACGGGTTGTCGGTCCTGGATTGGGTCGGGTCAGAGCTCTGGAGTGTCGACACCTCGATCTGACCGGACAGGTCGCCCAACGCCTCGGTGAGCATCGCTTCGACGTCGTCGGTCGTGGTGCCGGGGACGGTTCTGATGTCGACTTCGATGTCGACCGTGTCAGGGATCACGTTGGTCTTCTGCCCGCCGTGGCTCACGTTGGGTGAGATCGTCGTGTGGGTCAGTGCGTGGCATGCCCGGGCGATCGGCACGGGGAGAGTCGCGATCGTCTCGTACACGCGGCTGGGGTCGAGTAACGCGGCGTGCAGTTCGTGGGGCAGACCCATCGAGCCGACCTGCGCCGTCCACACCTCGCCGATGTATGGCGACGGGCGATGCTCGGACAGCCGTCGCACGACCTCGGCGGCCTTCACGAGCGCGTTGTCGGCGCCGAACGGCATCGACCCGTGCCCTGGCGTGCCTCGGACCCGCAGCTTCCGCCAGGCGAGACCCTTTTCGCCGATGTTGATCGTGACGTGGCGGGTGCCGTGGTCGTCGACGCTCGACCATCCGCCGAGTTCGGTGAGGCAGTAGTCGGCGTCGATCACCTCGGGGTGATGCTCGAACATCCATTCGGCGCCCCACACACCGCCGGCCTCCTCGTCTGCGACACCGAAGTAGATGAGGTCGCCCTTCGGCCGGAACCCGGTGCGCGCCAGATGACGGAACGCAACCGCCATCGACGAGGTGAGGTTGAGCATGTCGATCGCTCCTCGGCCCCACACCTCGCCGTCGATCAGTTCGCCCCCGAACGGGTCGTTGCTCCACCCCCCGGGGCTCACCGGAACCACATCGGTATGGCCCATCAGGCACAGTGACGGGGCATCCGGGTCGGACCCCTCGATACGGGCGACGATCGACCCGCGGCCTGGCCGGGACTCGTATTGCTGGGTGTCGAGCCCGGCCCCTTCGAGAAAGGTCTTCAACAGGTCGGAGTTGCGGGTCTCGTCGCCGGATTCAGGCGTGCCGTCGTTGACACATGCATTCCTGATCATCGCCTGCAGCAGTTCGGTCGTCTGTCCTGTCAGGGCCGCATCGGTCATGCTGCGACCCTACTGTGACGGCTCGATCGGGCAGGGGCCGGCAGGCGCTGGAGGGGTGAGGAGGGGTGGGTGTACGTTCGGCAGCATGACGGATCGTGCGCAGATCGGGATGTGTTTCGACCGGGCGTTCGCGGCCGGGGCGATGCCCGAGTACTCGCGGCGGGTCGAAGCGGCGGGCATCGAGCAGCTGTGGGTGATCGAGGATTGCTTCTACACAGCAGGGGTGAGCCTTGCCGCCACGGCGCTCGCCGTCACCGACTCGCTGCAGGTCGGGATCGGCATCCTGCCGGCGGTCGCCCGCAATCCGGCGATCACGGCGATGGAGATCGCCACGTTGTGCAACATCGCTCCCGGCCGGTTCGTCCCAGGGATCGGCCACGGGGTGCAGTCGTGGATGGGTCAGATGGGTGTCCGAAGTCCGTCTCCGCTGACGACGCTCGACGAGACGATCTCGGTCGTCAAGCGGTTGTTGACCGGGGGCGAGGTGACGTTCTCGGGGCGTGAGGTCACGCTCGACCACGTTCGGCTCGACCAGCCGCCGGCCGCCGTGCCGCCGGTGCTCGCCGGTGTCCAACAGCGCAGATCGCTCGAGCTCGCCGGACGTGTCGCCGACGGCATCATCCTGGTCGAAGGTGCCGGTCCGACCTATGTCAGCTGGGCGCTCGATCACGCCGGGCGACCGGACCCGTTCCATGTCGTCACGTTTACGATGCTGTCGATCCACGAGGTCCGACGCGAGGCCTATCGGTCGGCCGCGCCGCTCGTCGCCGGCTGGATCGCCGAGCGGCGGCCGGCGGTCACGGTGCTGCCGTTCTTCGACGAGATGGCATCCCGGATCGCCGACGGGGGAGCCGATGCGCTGGTGGACATGCCGCCCGACTACTGGATCGAGCTCGGAGCGGTCGGCACGATCGACGACGCTCTCGCTCACGTCGCGGCACTCGAGGCGGCGGGTGTGCACAGCATCAACATCTTTCCGGGCGACGAACTCGAGGATGCCTGGGTGCAGCTACCGCAGGTTGCAGCGCTGACCCGGAGGTGAGCCCCCGACGCACAACGGATCGGTGCCTGACACCAATCCGTTACGGGGCGACACACCCCGTCCGTAGGATGGGGCGACGATGCCGGATCCCTCACAGCCCGAGTTGTTCACGGACAACCCGTTCGCCGACGAACCCGTCGCGAACGACCCGTCCGCACACGAAGCGATTCCGCATCCTGCCGATACGGCTGGGCGCATCGACCAAGCGAGCCGGTCCGACTTCCTGCGCAGCGACGAAACGAGCCCGTTCACGCAGGGTCTCAATCCCGATCAGCTCGATGCCGTGGTCCATCGTGACGGGCCGTTGCTCGTGGTGGCGGGCGCCGGCTCTGGCAAGACCAGGGTGCTCACCCATCGGATCGCCCACCTGATCGACCAGGGGGCGCGCCCGTCGGAGATCCTGGCGATCACGTTCACCAACAAGGCGGCCGCCGAGATGCGCGAGCGTGTGGGCGCCTTGATCGGCCCGGTCGTCAAGGCGATGTGGGTCTCCACGTTCCACTCGGCGTGTGTGCGGATCCTGAGACGCGACGGCGAGGCGCTCGGGTACCCGCGCACGTTCTCGATCTACGACCAGGCCGATGCCGTGCGCCTGACCGGCTATGTCATCCGCGATCTCGGTCTCGACGCCAAGCGGTTCACACCGCGTGGCGTGCACAGCCTGATCTCGCTCTGGAAGAACGAGCTGGTCGACCCGGCCGGCGCAGCTGCCAAGGCCGAGAACATCTTCGATCGCAAGCACGCCGATGTGTACGCCGAATATCAGGCCCGGCTCGAGCGCGCCGGGGCGATGGACTTCGATGACCTGTTGCTCAATGTGGTGCGCCTGTTCCGCGAACACCCCGACGTCCTCGATCATTACCGCCGTCGCTTCCTGCACATCCTGGTCGACGAGTACCAAGACACGAATCAGGCCCAGAACGAGATCGTGCTGATGCTCGCCGGCGACCACCACAACGTCTGCGTCGTCGGCGACACCGACCAGTCGGTCTACAAATTCCGCGGGGCCGACTTTCGCAACATCTTGCAGTTCGAGGACGCGTTCGACGACGTCACCACCATCGTGCTCGACCAGAACTACCGGTCGACGCAGACGATCCTCGACGCCGCCAACGCGGTCATCGACCACAATCTCGAGCGCAAGCCGAAGAACCTGTGGACCGATTCGGGCGGGGGTGAGCGCATCACCCGCTATCACGCAGAGGACGAGGGCGACGAGGCGATGTGGGTCGCCGGCACCGCTCAACAACTGCATCGCGACGACGCGATGAACTGGCGCGAGATGGCGGTGCTGTACCGAACGAACGCGCAGGCCCGAGTGATCGAAGAAGCGTTCATGCGGCTCGGCGTTCCGTACAAGGTCGTCGGTGGCACCCGCTTCTACGATCGCCGCGAGATCAAGGACGCCATGGCCTACCTGCGTGCGGTGCTCAATCCGCTCGACGAGGTCAGCGTCAAGCGCGTCCTCAACGTGCCCAAGCGGGGCATCGGCGGCACCAGCGTTGCCAGGCTCGACGACTACGCCCGCGAGATGGGCGTCCCGTTCGTCGACGCGATGCGACACGCCGAGGATGCCGGCGTCAGCGGCTCGGCTCGCCGTGGCATCTCGTCGTTCGTCGACTTCCTCGATCGGGTCAGCGCGATGGTCGGTCAGGACGGGGTCGGGCCCGGCGACCTGCTGCAGGCTGCCATCGACGATTCGGGATACCTCGGCGAGCTCGAGGCCGAGGACACCGTCGAGTCCCACGGCCGTGTCGAGAACCTCGGCGAGCTCGTCGGCTCGGCGCGCGAGTTCACGGTGCTCGAAGAGTTCCTCGAGCAGGTCGCGCTCGTCGCCGACACCGACGACCTCGACAACGACGACCAGGTCGTCTTGATGACCTTGCATTCGGCGAAAGGGCTCGAGTTCCCGGCGGTGTTCATCACCGGGGTCGAGGAAGGGGTGTTCCCGCACAACCGGGCCCTCACCGAACCCGAGGAGATGGAGGAAGAGCGCCGCCTGGCGTATGTCGGCATCACCCGGGCGATGAGCCGGCTGTTCATCTCGCATGCCTGGAGCCGCATGTTGTTCGGCAACACGCAGTACAACCCGCCATCTCGGTTCCTCGACGAGATCCCCACCGAACTGATCGAGTCGAAGGGCAATACGAGCGGTCGGTCCTCGTACGGCCGTCAGAGCTACCGTCAGCGCGACGAACGCAGTTATGCCGACCCGCCGCCGTATCGCCGAGGCGGTGGCGCAGCAGGCGGGCGAGGTGTCGACAGCCGTGCGGCCGACGAGCATCGCGACCGGGTCGTCGAGGCTGCGCTGCGGGCGTCGAACAAGCCCCAGCCTGCGAACTCGCAAGACCTCGGCCTACGCGTGGGTGACGACGTGGCGCATCCAGCGTTCGGCGAGGGTGTGATCATCGATATTTCAGGCGTCGGCGAGAAGGCCGAAGCGGTGATCAACTTCGCCGGTCACGGCCAGAAGCACCTCGCCCTCGCCTGGGCCCCGCTCAAGAAGATCTGAGCACGGTTCGTAGCGTCGGGCGCAAGCCGTTCGGCTGATGACGACCGACTCGCTCACCGGTCGATCTGTCGAACTGATCAGTCGACGAGGAAGTGGCGCAGCATGGAAGCACCACGCGCCGGGTCCTGCATCATCCACCAGTGGCCGAGGCCGTCCAGCATCGCAACTTCGGCGCCCCACCGATCGGCGGTGCGGCGGGCCAGGACCTCGCCGCCGGTGTAGTGGTCGTCGGTGGCGATCACGACCAGGGTGGCCGGCCGTTCGGGGAGAGCGGCGTACTCGTCGGCCCACTCGGCCATTTTCGGCTGCATCGCCGAGCGGTACAGCGCCAGCACACACGTAGCCATGTCGGGTCCGGCCGCCTCTGCGCAGGCCAGCGCGCCTTCGGGCGACATCCCGGCCGCTACATATCCGGCGACGCGTTGGTCGGAGGGCACGGCCGCCATCGCTTCGAAGAACGCTTCGCCTTCGCCGGGTTGCTGCCAGATCTGGGCCATGTCGTGCCACACGTACTCGATATCACCGCAGCCGGCGATGTCGGTGACCATCCGACGCACGAGGTCTGGTCGTCTGGTGGCCGCACGCATCACGTGCCCACCGCCCCAGTCGTGACCGATCAGATCGACCGGCTCGTCGAAGCGCTCGAGTTCGCCCACCAGCCAGGCCGCATACGAGTCGGACGTGGCGTCGAACCCAGCCGGGACCGGAGCACCGAAACCGGGGGGCGACAGCGCAACGGATTCGAGTCCGAGTTCGGCTCGCAACGGGTCCCAGATCTGGGCGACCTCAGGGTTGCCGTGCACGAACACGACAGTCATGACACCAGCTCCATGAGTTGGGACCGATCGGGACCAGGTAGTGGCTCGACCGATACCTTGCCGGCCAGCGACATGATGTGGTCGAGCAATCCGGGGCGGGCGAAGATGTCGGCCGGAAGCGTGATGCAGCCGCTCAGCTCGCCGAAGGTGCGTGCACAGACGGCGTCCTGCGCTCCTGCGGCCGCCAACAGGTTCGCGATCTGGGTTGCCGGATCGGACTCGATCGGGGCACCGGCCAGTTCGGCGCGCATCTCGGCGACGCGGCGTCGATCGATGGTGGTCGTGGCGTCGTGCCATGGCCGCATCTCGTTTTCGGTGGCCTCGTCGAAGGCGAGGGCGAGAGCGGCGGGGTCGCCGAAGTGCTTCGCGATCTCTCGGCGAAGCAGTTCGACGTGGATGAAACCGAGCGTGATGCCGCGACCGAGTGACGGGTTGGTGCTCGAACTGGCGTCGCCGACCGAGAGCAGGCCGGTGGCGCAGGGCAGTCCGTCGACGACGAACCGACGATGCCGGTCGACGACCCCGGCCATCGATTTCATCTCGCTGATCGGCTCTCCGTCGAGCCAGTGCGCTTGGAGAGGGCACGCGCGTACCACCCGCTCGTGCACCTCGGGATCGCGGAACTTGCGCAGATCCTTGTCGTCGGACAGGCCGTACAGCGTGACCGACCAGGTGCCGTTGTCGGCGGGCAGCGTGAGCAGCGAGAACGTGCCGTATGGTGCCAGGGCTGGGCCCATCATCGGTGGTACGGATCCGTCGGCGGATCGGAAGTACCGGCCGTAGTAGGCGAACCCGCTGTCTTCGGCCACTTCGATCGGTGGCACGGCGCCGATCGCGGCGAGCCAGTCGGGCGTGGGCGAGCGCCGCCCGGTGGCATCGATCACGATGTCGCCGAGCACCTCCTCGCCCGTCTGCAGGCGTAGGCCCGTCACGTGGGGGACACCGGGAATCACGTCGGTGCCAGTGGTCACGCCGGCGATCGCGTCGCCGCGTCGAACGGTGACGCCCGCGTGGCCGTTCGCCGCAGTGGCGAGTGCCCACTCGAGCGTGCTGCGGCGCCCGGTGAGTAGGCCGAAGCGGTCGTCATCAGGCCCGATACTGGCATCGGGCTGCAGGCCCAACAGGAACTTGACCAGGTTCCAGTGGTACCCGCCGTTGTCTGACAGCAGCTCATACGCGGTCGGTAGTTGTTCCTTGAGGATGCTGGTGCCTCGCGGTTGGAGGAAGTGGGCGAGTCCGAACTGAGCGACGCTGCGCCGGTCCCAGCCGTCGAAGGCGCTGCCGACGTCGGGTGGCGGCGGTGCTGCATCGCGTTCGAGCACGGTGACTTCGTGGCCGTCGTCGGCCAACATCATGGCGGCCGCCATCCCACACATTCCCCCACCTGCGATGACGATCTTCCCCATGGCGCGAACCTAGCCGGTCACGCCGGGTGGGTTCGGCGTGGTCTCGGTCACACTCGGTGATGTCGCGCCAGCTGAGCCTCACCAGTCGGGCGTGTCGCAGCCTCGATGGTCGACGGGTTCGATCTGGAACGTTCCGTGATCGACGCGGTAACCCGCCGACAGCAGGTGTCGGGCCTGGTCGAGCACGGCGTGCTGGTCGGTTCCGGGGTGCACGACGAGGTGAGCGGAGGCGGCGTCCATGTCGGAGGTGAGTGTCCAGACGTGGAGATCGTGCACCTCGCACACCCCGTCGATTCCGGCGAGACGGCGCGTGAGTTCCGCCAGGTCGATGTGCCGCGGCGCAGCCTGCAGCAGGATTCGCACGGCCTGTCGACCGAGCTGCCAGGTGCGCGGCAGGATCCACAGTCCGATCAGCATCGCGACCACCGGGTCGGCCCAGGTCCAGCCGAAGCCCTCGACGAGCGCTGCGGCGAGGATCACACCGGCCGAGCTGACGGTGTCGGCCGCCACCTCGAGGTACGCGCCGCGAACGTTGAGCGATTCGTTCGACCCGGCGCGCAGCAGGGCGAAAGCGATCAGATTGACGAGCAACCCGACTGTGGCGACGATCAGCATGGGCATGCCCGTGACCTCCGGCTCGTCGAACAGCCTGCGGATCGCCTCGATCGTGACCCAGCTCGCGACGGCGAACAGCAACATCGCGTTCACGAAGGCGGCGAGGATCTCGAGGCGGTACAAGCCGAAGGTGTGGCCGGTGTGGGTGCTGTCGTTGCGCCGGGCGGAGCCGGTCGCCAGTTGGATAGCGGCGAGCGCCATGCCCAGCCCGACGACGTCGGTCAACATGTGCCCGGCATCGGACAGCAGGGCGAGCGATCCGGTGAGGACACCGGCGACCGCCTCCACGCCGAAGAATCCGCCGATCAGGGCGAACGAGATGAGCAGGCGGCCGCGATGTCGCTCGCCGGCGCGGGCAAGTCCGGCGCCGTGTGCGTGCCCGGTGTGCTCGTGGGGGTGCTCGCGGTTCGTCACGGCCGTGCCCGGTGGGTGAGGTGCTCGTGGGTCACGGTGAGCAGCGTGCGGACGTGCTCGTCGTCGAGTCGATAGTGGATGTGGCGGCCATCGCGACGATTGCGGACGACACCGGCGGTGCGCAACAGCCGCAGTGCCTGGGAGATCTTGGTGTCACTGGCTCCGATGGCTTCGGCGATCTCGTTCACGCACAGCTCGTCGGACGCAGCCAGCGCCTGCAGGATTCGAATCCGCGTGGCGTCACCGAGCAGGCGAAACAGTTCAGCTGCGTCGTCGGCGAGCGCCTGCGGGTGAGATAGCTGCATACCTATGAATATATCATTGTGTGCTCGAGGTGGCTCGCTGCGACGTTCGTCCGTGACTGCGGTGGGGTGAACGTGCTTGAATCTGTAGCGATGAAGGCAGCACTGCTCGTCGAGAGCCTCACCGGAAACACGTGGAACGCCGCCGAGTTGATCGGCGACAAGTTGCAGCAGGAGGGTTGGGAGATCACCGGCCTGTCGAAGGTCGGCAATCCCGATCTCACCTCGATCCAACGCGCCGACATCGTGCTGGTCGGCACATGGACCCATGGGTTGTTCGTGGTCGGCCAGACCCCGTTCGCGCTCGGCAACATCTCCAACCTGCCCACCATGCGCGGCAAGAAGGCAGCCTGTTTCCTGACGTTCGCGCTCAATGCCGGCAAGAGCATCGACAAGTTGTCGACGGCCGTCGGGCAGACCGGCGCCGAGGTGATCGGTGGTCTCGAGATCAAACGCAACTACCTCGACCAGCACACCGACTTGTTCGTCGAGCGCCTGCTCGGCGTCGTCGAGTCGGTCTGATCCCGAACCGGTACGGCTGTCGCGGATCCGTTCGATCGTTCAGCTGTCGGCGTACTCGGCGAGCACCTTCGAGATGAGGTTGTCGGGCAGCGCGTCATGGCCGATGTGGCGTACCGAATATCGCCCGCGACCCGCCGTCATCGCCCGTAGCTCCATCGCGTAGCGGCCGATCTCGGGCGTCGGGACCTCGGCGGTGATCACCTGCTCGCCGTCGCCGTCGGTGACGCTCGAAGCGATCCTGCCACGGCGGGCGCTCAAGTCGCCGAGCACATCGCCCTGCGAGTCGATCGGCACCCTGACCGTCAGCACCGAGATCGGTTCGAGCAACACAGGGGCACCCTTTTCGATCGCCTCGTTGAAGCCAGTGGCAGCAGCGGTCTTGAATGCCATGTCGGACGAATCGACCGAGTGGGTCTTGCCGTCGAGACACTCGACCTTGACGTCGACGATCGGTATGCCGGTGCCGCCGCCGGTCGCCATCGCATCCTCGACGCCCTGGCGGACGGCAGAGACGTACTGCTTGGGGATCGCGCCGCCGACGACTGCATCGACGAACTCGAACCCTGCGCCGCGTTCGAGTGGCGATACCCGCAGGTTGACCACTGCGAACTGTCCATGACCGCCAGACTGCTTCTTGAGCCGGCCTTCGATTTCGACGCTGCGCGAGATCGTGCGCCGATACGGCACACGTACCTCTTCGGTCGACACCTTCACGCCGTACTTGCGCTCGAGTCTCGAGAGTGCAACGGCGAGGTGGGCATCGCCGACGCCGTGCAGAACGGCCCGGCGGGACAGTTCGTCGTGCCCGACAGTCAGCGACGGGTCCTCCTGGGTCAGCCGCTGCAGTGCCTCGGACAGCTTGTCGTCGTCGCTCTGTGTCAACGGCACCAATGCGACGGCGAGGTGAGCGGTCGGCATCGGAATGGTCGGCACCACGACCGGCTGCGAGGCCGGAGCGAGCGTGCTGCCGGTCGCAGCCGCGGACAGCTTGTTGACCGCACCGATGTCGCCCGCTACGAGACGGTTGACCTGCGTCTGCTCGGGGCCCCGTAAGTGGAACAGTGCGTGGAGCCGCTCGTCGCCGCCGGTCGACATGTCGCGCAACGTGGTGTCGGGACGGAGGGTTCCCGACACCACCTTGAACATCGAGATCCGACCGACGTACTGATCGGAGATGGTCTTGAACACGAACAGCAAGGGTGGCTCGGATGCGTCGGCGAGAATCGCCACCGATCGGTCGCCTGCGGTGACCGTGACGGGACGGTCGGCCGGCGACGGCCCCAGTTCGCACAAGTAGTCGGCGAGCCGATCGACGCCGACGCCGGTCACGCCGGAACCGACCAGCACGGGGAACCGCGTGCCCGCCAGCACTTCGCCGGCAAGCGTTCGTTCGAGCTCGATCGGTGTGAAATCCGCCCCTTCGAGGTAGCGCTCGAGCTGGTCGTCGTCGCCTGAGACGATCTCCTCGACGACTTGGTCGTGAACCTCGTGCTCGTGGGCGACGACCTCGGCCGGCAGTGGCTCGACATGATGAGCGCCGTCGGATCCGTATTCGTGGGCCTGCTCGGCCAACACGTCGGCCACGCCGTGGAACGCCGCCTCTTCGCCCAGTGGCAACTCGATCGGCAGGAAGCCGGGCCCGAACGTCGAGGAGAGTTGCGCGACGACACCTTCGAAGTCGGCCCGATGCTTGTCTTCGCGTGTGACGAACACCATTCGTGGCAAGCCGCGCTCGGCGACCTTGCGCCACGCGGATTGGCTGCCGACCTCCAGACCATCGGCGGCACTGACCACCAGCACCGCCAGATCGGCAACGGACAAGGCGGCATCGACCTCGGCCTCGAAGTCGGGGTGGCCAGGTGTGTCGAGCAGGTTGATCCGGTACCGCTTGTCGTCACTCGCCGTCCAGTCGAACGAAGCCACCGCCAGCGACACGCTCGAACCGCGCTGGATCTCTTCGGGATCGCGATCGAGGGCGCTGGTGCCGTCGTCGACCGTGCCGGCACGGGTGGTGATGCCGGCGTGATGCAGCAGCGCTTCGGCGAGAGTGGTTTTTCCCACCCCACCGTGACCGATCAACGCGATGTTCCTGATCTGTTCGGTGAGATGATCGTGCATCCTGCCCCTCCGCGATGGTTGGCGAGCGGCGGGTGGTCCGCTCGGCGTTGCACCCCGATTGTGCACTGCCGACCAGGGGCTTGCGAGGGTCGAAGGACCCTGCCGGGCTGGACCTCGTCCCGTCAGGGAGTGACGGCGGCGGTGGTAGCGATGGTGACGCCGCGCAGATCGACGATCAGTGTCGTGCGATCGCGTACCGTCGGGAAGACGCCGACGTCGGGTGGGGACAGCTGGCTGACGTCGATCGTGCGGCCGTCACAGTCGATGAAGTCGGACGTGCCGGGCACTTGCTGGACGACGCAGTCGGCGCCGCGATCGGCCGGGTAGGCCCAGTAGACCCGCCATCCGTCGTCGGGTGTGTCGCCGGTGTGATCGACCACGATCGAGCGGGTTCCGATCGCTGTGCCGAGCTCGGGGAACAGCAACGGCCCGTCCTGGGCGACCGTCTCGGCGAGTCGCTCGACGTTGCCGATCTCGAATGTGCTGGGCGCCAATCGGTCGGTCGCTTGGGAGCCGCCGCTCGATATGAAAGCGGCGATCGCCCAGGTCACCGCACCGATTGCGGCGAACAAGACGATGCCACCGAGCACCGGCATGACGGCGCGTGCGAAGGGTGATCGGAGTTGCGGCATCGGCACGCACACAGTGTGCCGTCCCCGAACCCTTGGGCGGACAGTTGTCGCCGGTCGCGATCGAGGTAGCGCAGCCGCGGCCACCACTCGTCGAGTGATCGGTTGGTGGTCCATCACCAACAGCGAATAGGGTGACTCACTCGTGAAGCGTCACTACCGCGTCGTCGTCGCCAAGCCCGGACTCGATGGGCACGACCGCGGAGCGAAGACGATCACGCGGGCTCTGCGCGACCACGGTTTCGAGGTGATCTACACGGGGCTGCACCAGACGCCCGAGCAGATCGCCGAGACGGTGCTCCAGGAGGACGCCGACGCAGTGGGCTTGTCGTTGTTGTCGGGCGCTCACCTCACCTTGTTCCCCCGAGTGGTCGAAGAGCTCGCCAACCGAGGGCTCGAGGACATTCTCGTGTTCGGGGGAGGCGTCATCCCCGACGCCGATGTCCGAGCGCTGAAAGAGCAAGGGATCGCCGAGATCTTCCAGCCCGGCGCGTCCCTTCGCACCATCAGCGGGTGGCTCGAATCAGCGCTCGACGAGCATCTCGACCAAGACGAAAACTCACACCAAGACGAACCTCAGGAAGGCTGATCAGTGGATCTGTTCGAATACCAGGGCAAGCAGTACTTCGCCCGATATGACATTCCGGTGAGCCCGGGCGGCGCGGCCGACACGGTCGACGAAGCGCTGGCTGCCGCCGACGTCGCCGGTTATCCGGTCGTCGTCAAGGCCCAGGTGCAGGTCGGGGGGCGCGGCAAAGCGGGCGGCATCAAGCTCGCCGCCAACGCCGACGAGGTGCGCGAACACGCGGGCAACATCTTGGGAATGGACATCAAGGGGCACGTCGTCCGCCGGCTCTGGATCGAACACGCCTCCGACATCGACGAGGAGTACTACGCGAGCTTCACGCTCGATCGGGCAGCGAAGAAGCATCTGCTGATGTTGTCGGCAGAAGGCGGCGTCGAGATCGAGACGGTCGCCGAATCCAATCCCGACGCGATCGTCAAGCTGCACATCGACCCGGTCGTCGGACTCGATCTGGTGACCGCCCGTCAGGCGGCGGTCGACGCCAAGCTGCCCGAGCGCGCGCTCGACGGAGCGGCCGACATCCTCGTCAAGTTGTACCGCTGTTTCACCGAGGGCGACTGTGACCTGGCGGAGATCAATCCCTTGATCCTCAAGCCGACCGGTGAGGTGCATGCGCTCGACGCCAAGGTCACCCTTGACGACAGTGCCGAGTTCCGCCATCCCGAATGGGATGCGTTCCGTGGCCTGACCGAGATGGACGACCGCGAGAAGATGGCCACCGAGAAGGGCCTGCAGTACATCGGGCTCGATGGCTCGGTCGGCATCATCGCCAATGGTGCCGGGCTGGCGATGTCGACGCTCGACGTCGTCAATCAGGTCGGCGGCTCGGCCGCCAACTTCCTCGACATCGGCGGTGGGGCCAATGCCGACGTCATGGCCGGGGCGCTCGAGGTGATCAACTTCGACGAGAAGGTGAAGTCGATCCTGATCAACATCTTCGGCGGCATCACCCGCGGCGAGGAAGTCGCCAAGGGCATCGTCGAGGCACTCGGTCGCGTCGACCTGAAGGCGCCGATCGTGATCCGTCTCGACGGCACCAACGCCGAAGAGGGCCGTCAGATCCTGGCCGATGCCGGCATTCCCGTAGAGAAGCTGCGCTCCGAGCCCACGATGCTCGCAGCCGCCCGAGCCGCCGTCGCGCTGGCGAACTGAGAGAGGTCGAACCGACATGGCAATCTTCGTCAACGAACACACCAAGGTGATCGTCCAGGGCCTCACCGGGGGGCAGGGCAAGTATCACGGAATGCGCAACCGCGCCTACGGCACCCAGATCGTCGGTGGCGTCACACCCGGCAAGGGTGGCCAGGACGTGGAGGGCGTTCCGATCTTCGACTCGGTCGCAGAAGCGGTAGCGGCGACGGGGGCGAACGCGTCGTTCGCTGCCGTGCCGCCGAAGTTCGCATCAGCGGCCATCCTCGAAGCAGCCGAGGCCGGCGTCGGCTTCGTCGTGTGCATCACCGAAGGCATCCCTGCCCAGGACGAGGCGAAGGTGTTCAACACCCTGTTGCGTGATTACCCCAACACGAGGCTGCTGGGCCCCAACTGCCCGGGCATCATCAGCCCAGGGAAATGCAACATCGGCATCACCGCCGGCGAGATCGCCCAGGCGCCGACTGCGCAGGGCCCGAACGTCGGCATCGTCAGCCGCTCGGGCACGCTCACCTATCAGGCGTTGTACGAGCTCAAGCAGAAGGGCATCGGCGTATCGACCTGTGTCGGTATCGGTGGCGACCCGGTGCCAGGCACCAACTTCATCGACTGTCTCGCCGAGTTCCAGGCCGATCCCGAAACCCACGCGATCATGATGATCGGCGAGATCGGTGGCTCGGCCGAGGAAGAGGCCGCCGAGTACATCACCGCGAACGTCACCAAGCCGATGAGCGCATACATCGCCGGTGTCACAGCGCCGGCCGGCAAGAAGATGGGCCACGCCGGCGCCATCGTGTCGGGGGGCAAGGGCACCGCCCAGGGCAAGATGGACGCGCTGGCGGCCGCCGGGGTCAAGGTCGGGCTCAACCCGACCGAGGCCGGCGAGCTGATGGCCGACATCGTCGCCAGGCTCTGACCCGTTCTGTTCAGCGAACCGCAGCACCGCTGCGGCGAGATGCTGAACAGAACGCAGTGTTCGGGGCGTCGCCCCGGGCTGACATTTCGTTCGGATCGGAGCGAGCGGTGCGCGCCGGTGGCTACGGTCATCCAGCGTGCCTACTGCGCTGCTTTCCGTCTATGACAAGTCCGGTATCGCCGAGTTGGCCGAGGAGCTCCACGCGCTCGGCTGGAACATCGTGTCCAGTGGCGGCACCGCCCGCGTCGTCGCCGAGGTGGGAGTGCCGGTCACCGATGTGGCCGAACTCACCGGTGTGCCGGCGATCCTCGACCATCGGGTGGTCACCTTGCACCCCAAGGTGCACGGTGGGCTGCTCGCCGACCCGACCAAGCCCGAACATCAGGCGGACATGGCCGAATATGGCATCGAGCCGATCTCGCTCGTCGTCGCCAACCTCTACCCGTTTGCATCGGATCCTGGCATCGAGTTGATCGACATCGGAGGCCCCGCCATGGTGCGGGCATCTGCCAAGAACCATGCCCACGTCGCGATCCTGGTCGACCCCGCCGACTACGCGCCCGTGGTCGCCGAGATCCGCGAGCACGGCGAGGTCACGCTCGCCACCCGTCGGCGCCTGGCCCGCGATGCGTTCGCCCACACCGCTGCCTACGACGCTGCGATCGTGTCGTGGTTCGACGCGACCGAGCCCGAACCCGAGCCGTTGCCGCGCACACTGCACGCAGCGCTCGAGCGCGCCGAGGTGCTGCGATACGGCGAGAACCCGCACCAGCAGGGTGCCCGTTATCGCTTCAGCGGCGCCACCAGCTGGTGGGACACGATGACACAGCACGGCGGCAAGGCGCTCAGCTATCTCAACCTGTACGACACCGAGGCTGCGTGGCGGCTCGTGCACCGCTTCGCCGACCCCGCGTGTGTGGTGGTGAAACACGCCAACCCGTGTGGGGTCGCGATCGGAACCGATCCGACCGACCCGATCGCCGATGCCTACGTCAAGGCCAACGCCTGTGACCCCGTGAGCGCATTCGGGGGCATCGTCGCCGTCAATCGCAGCGTGACGAAGGCGATGGCCGAACCCCTCAGCGAGGTCTTCACCGAGGTCGTGGTGGCCCCCGGATTCGAGCCCGATGCGCTCGAAGTTCTGCTCGCGAAGAAGAACATGCGCGTGATCACCGCCGAAGCGCCGGCCGACTGGCCGTTCGACCTCAAGCCGCTCGACGGTGGATTCATCGTGCAGCAACCCGATCCTGTGTCGGTCGATCGCGCCGAGTGGCGGGTCGTCACAGAGGTCCAGCCCACCGACGACCAGTGGGATGATCTCGTGTTCGCGTGGCAGGTGTGCGCGGCGGTGACGAGCAATGCGATCGTGTACGTGAAGGACCGTCAGGCTTACGGCATCGGCGCAGGCCAGCAGAATCGGCTCGACTCGGCTCGGATCGCCGCCGACCGGTCGGCGGATCGTGCCATCGGTGGAGTGTGCGCGAGCGATGCCTTCTTCCCGTTCCGAGACGGCCTCGACGC
>JAHEDX010000095.1 GCA_024641005.1 Acidimicrobiaceae bacterium | reverse complement strand
AGCCCCCCGCCACCTCCTGCAACGGGGGACGTGGTCACCAACGCGGCCTGGACCGGCGGAGACGTGCAGGCCGCAGCCGGCCGGATCCTGTTCGAGATGCCGACCGTCAGCCGGCGGCGCACCACGTGGAACGCCTACGTCTGCTCGGGCACCGTGGTCACCGACACGTCCGCCAACACGTCGATGGTGCTGACCGCAGCGCACTGCGTCTACGACGACGTCGCCAAGATGTTTGCCCGCAACGTGATGTTCATCCCCAACCAGGCCGACACCAAGGGTGCGGGCACCGACTGGAACTGCAACAACGACCCGATCGGCTGTTGGGTGCCCACGACCGGCGTGGTCGACAACAACTGGACCACCCGCACGTTCCCCAAGAATGTCGAATGGGACTACGGCTACTACCTCGTCGAACCGGACTCCCACCAGGGCGCGGGAGCCGGAGGTTCACTCGAGGGTGCGGTCAACGAGCTGGAGATCGGGTTCAACACCGGCACAGCCGGCTTGACCACCCACGCACTGGGGTACAGCTACTCGGACGATCCGCACTTCATGTACTGCGCCGAGCCGATGTCGACCGCGTCGTCGGTCAACTGGTGGCTCCCGAGCTGTGGCCTGTCGGGCGGCGCTTCGGGTGGACCATGGCTGCAGCCGATGGACGAAGCGACGGGCACCGGCACGATCATCTCGGTCAACTCGTGGGGCTACACCAACAAACCGGGCATGGCCGGTCCACTGCTCGACAACTCGGCGCTGTGCACCTACACGGCAGCGAACGATGGCACCGGCACGGTCATCACCGGTGGCCGCATCGCGACCTGCCCGTGACGATTCGCACGGTGACCTGACGGTCGGGGTCGATCAGTCGCGCTCGGCGTCGCGGTCTGCCAGATAGGCCTGGCCTTCGCTGCATTCGGACTGCAGCGGACACCATCGGCACGAGGTGCCGGGCCGCTTGACCGGGTCTCGGCCTTCGACCCTGAGTTCGATCTCGGCGTTGACGCCGTCGAGCATCCGTCGCGACGCGGTGAGCAACACGCGCTCGGTGACGTCCTCGACCACGGGCTCGCCGGCGTCGAGATAGAACGAGGCGAGCTTGCGGGGCGGGATCTGGGTGCGCAGCGTCTCGACGAGCGCATAGAAGCGCAGATCCTCACGATGCTTGGGTGACACCCAACCGGTCTTGAGATCGATGATGACCTTGCGGCTCTCGGCGCCCGACGGCCGCCCCAGGGTGAGGTCGACCTTGCCCGACAGCACGATCGGCCCGTCGACGGGCCAACGCACACTCGACTCGACGGTCGGCGCAGCCCGCCGGTCGAGCGGCGGGAAGCACTCTTGGAACTTGATCAGCTTGTCGACCGCGAACCCGCGCAGGTCGGCGAGATCGGCCTCGGCCAACCGCTCGATCCAGTCACCGATGCTGGTGTCCTCGTCGGCCAGCCGTGCCAGCGCCTCGTCGATCACATCGGCCGGGACCGGGTCGCCGCGCCAGTTGACCATCAGCTGGATCGCCCGGTGGGCCACCTGCCCGCCCGCCACGGCCGGCGACCACGAGAACTCGTCGTCGTGCAGGTGCTGCACCTCGCAACCGAGCACGCTGGTGAGCCGATGCTTGGAGATGAAGATCGTCTCGTCGCCCATCCGCTCGTGGAACAACTCGAACGCCTCGTCGATGTCGCCGCGCAGCGACGCGATGAACGCAGTGTCGAACACGAGGGGGTCGGCGGCGCGCCGCAGCAGGCCCAACGTCTTGTTCTGGAGAGGGGAGAGCTCGGGCATCGGCTCGGTGACGGCCATCGCCATCGACCCTACCGAGTCGATGTGACACAGCCCGTCGCGGATCGAGACGCCGGGGTGCAGCGCTAATCGAGGTTGACCAGTCTGCCCGTCGGCCGATCGCCGATGTCAGGCCACCACTGGTTTCGATCGGCTTCGGTGATCGGCGGTTCGCTGGTGGTCGCGGCGTGTCGGTCGTGGGACCTGCACGGTCGGGGTTTCATGGGTGGTCGAGACGGGTGCAACGTCCATCATCGGGTCTCCGATCGGTGAAGGAATCGAGAACGATGCACCGGTGCTGCGGCGTCGCTCGACGACCGCACGGAACCGAACGCCGCCGCCAGTGGGGGCGCGGAGTCGTCGCGTCCGTGCACGGTGACCGTGCCGTCCTCGCACTCGTGTGCGGCCGGTCGGTCGTAGGTTGCGTCCTCCTCGATGAAGATGCACTCGCCGGGACATTCGAGTGCCGCATCGATCACATTGGATTCGAGCGCACATGCCACGGGCACGATGCTGAGGCGCTGGCCCGGACCGGTCGGCGACTACGTCCCGGCCTCGCGCACATAGGACATGCCGTCGTCGAGCAGCATGAACACCTCTGGGCAATGGTCGGTGCACAACCCGTCACCGGTACACAGGTCCTGATCGATCCAGACCCGCATCACACACCACCGATGTGAGCAGCGACGATCTCCAACACCACGTTGACAGCCGTTTCCCAATCGCCACCGAATCCGTCGAGGCGCAACTTGACACCGCTGTCGTCTGGGAGTGTGAGCTCGACGTACACCGTCGCACGATCGGTGCTCGGTGTGTAGACGTTCAAGATCCCGACCTCCGTCTGTTCGCCCGGCACGATCACATCGAGCGTGTCGTAGTCCCACTGCTCCATCACCTCGAACGAACCGATCTGGAGCACGCCGAACACGTCGCCCGCGGTCAGAGGGACCGTCACGAGGCCGGTATCCGCGTCGTGGAACGCGCCGAGCGGCCAGAGCATTGGACCGTCGTTGCCGTCGCGCACCGGTTCGACCGCCGCGCCCGCGGCAGCCAACCAAGCGAGAGCAACGTCGTCGACCGCACCAGGGCCTGGGGTCGGCGTCTCCTCCAGCGCGAGCCCCGGATCGACCGACGGTCCCGGGATCACGAGGCGAAGGTCGGCGATGATTCGTCCGCTCGCGGTCTCAACTCCATACCGGTACATCCCCCTGCTCGATGGGCCGCCCACCCGTGTGCCGTCGAGCAGGAACGCCGAGCCATGGCACGGATCCGCGAACCAAGCGCCCGAACCGAAGAACTCGATATCCATTTCGTCCCGTGTGACCAGCCGACAACCGCTGTGCGGCGACTTCTGTGACAAAGCGAGGATCTCGGTCTCCGTTCGAACCAGGAACAGTCGGTGCTGCTCGAACCAGCGCACCTCTCCTGGTGCCAGATCATCGATCGAACCGAGATCGACGAACCCGGCCGGCAAGGACGGAGCAGCCGGCGCCGGAGGGTCCCGCCGTACCGCCACCAGCACAGCGGCAACCGCGACCAGGGCTATGCAAGCGGCGACCAGCACATATCGACCGAAGCCCGAACGCCGGCGCGGTCCGGTCGACATCGGCACGACTTCGGCGTCCAATTCGGCATCGATGCCAATCTCCGCAGCGATGCTCCGCCACGACCGCATCAGTTCCGACGGTGGTGTGTCAGCGCCGAGCACGGCTCGACACCGAGCACAGGCGAGCAGATGGTCGCCGACGTGTTCGGCCGTGCGATCGCCGAGACCGGTCCGGCCGACCCGGTAGGCAGACAGGGTCGCCGTGGTCAGGTGGCTCGTCATGACAGCTCTCCTCTCAAGCGGCGCCGGGCTCGCATCAGCCGCGTCTTCACGGTGCCGTCGGGAATGTCGAGCAACCTGCCCGTCTCGACCATCGACAGGCCGTCGACGTAGGTCGCCGTCACGACGTTGCGGAGGTCGGTCGGCAATGTGCTGAGCGCGTCGTCGAGCACCGACCGATCGATGACTTGACCCATCGAATCGCCGAGATCGGCTGCGTCCTCCGGGTCGTCGACCGAGGCAGGAGCCCATCGGGTGCGACCCCGCTCGACACCGATCAGACGACGTGATGCGATCCCCCACAACCATGCCGCAGGCTCGCCCTCACCGCGCCACGAGTCGGCGTTGCGCCACACCGCCACGAATGTGTCCTGGAGGGCATCGAACACCACATCGTCGTTCGAGCAGCGGTGGCGTAGCCGAGCGAGCAACCACGGTGCGTGACGGTCGTGGAAGACGCGCAGTGCCCGAGCGTCGTGTGCCGCCACCAACGACAGCAGCTCCGCATCGGACACATCCGATGACCCCATGCGCACCCCTTGTCCGGTAGCGCTTCCCTGAACGGTCACACCAATCTTGTCGCGAATCGCGACGGCGCGGTTCACATTTGCGCGGCATCGCTCACGAAGCCCATCCACGTCGCCATCGACCTGACGTCCCGGATCGGCGGCGGCGAGGTCGATAATCACCGACCCGAACGCTCCGGACGGCGCTGCAGCGCCGGCGTTACGAGTTCGTTCGCCGCTGCTGCGCCGGCCGTCAATCTTCGCTTGACAGTGCCGTGATGCAGGAGTCGAGTGGATGCTGAGTTGAGGGGAGCGTGGCCATGTCACGACATCGTCTTTTCGTCGGCGCAGCCTCTGCAATGATGCTGCTGGTTCCGGTACTCGTGAACGAGTTCGGGCATCCACCGCAGAGTTGGGCAGACTCACCGCCAAAGGGCCAGTGGACGTCCATCGGCCCGAATCGAGTCACAGGGCCACCGGTGGCGCTGGGCGACGGGTCGACGTTCGGGCCGTACGACGCTGTCGGCCGCCTGACCGCGATCGCGGTGAACCCGGTCGACCCCGACATCATCTACGCCGGCTCGGCTGGACAACTCGGCCACGAGGGATCGGGCGTCTGGAAGACGACGGACGGCGGCGCCTCCTGGGCCTCGGTCACCGACGGGTTCCTCGAGACGCTGTCGATCGGCGCCATCGCGATCGATCCGTCGAACGCGAGCCACGTCTACACGATCACGTCCGACGAGGGTCTGTGGCACTCGACGAACGCCGGCTCGACCTGGTCCCGACTCGGCGCGGAGACCTTCCCCATCCGATCGAACACCGACACCGGCGACTGGGCCGTGCTCCTGATCGACCCGGTCGACACCGACGTGATGTGGCTGACGTCGGACGACGGCGTCCTGCGGTCGGACGACGGCGGCTCCACGTGGACGCCATCGCTGGACGCCGCAGCGGCGACGTCGCTGGTGATGGACCCACTCGACCACGACGTGCTGTACGCCGCTCTGCGCGGCAAGGGGGTCTACAAGACGACCGATGGCGGCGCCATCTGGACGGCGCAGGACGCGACGACCCCGGCGACGTTGCCATTCGGCGCGGTCACGATGGATCGGGGCGTGCTCCTGGCCATCAGCCATCCGGCTGCGGCTACCTCCGAGACCGTCTACGCAATCTTCCCGCGTTGGGGGAGTTATGGGATCGACTGGGATCTGTATCGCACCGACGATGGGACCACGTGGCACTTGCCGTCGAGCCCGTGTGTGAACGGCCTCCCACTAACCTCGTACCGCTGTTTCGTGACCATCTTGGCTTCAGATCCGGCGGAGACCGATCAGGTCTACGTGGGCGGCGGGCCGCTCTGGGTCTCCTCCAACGGTGGGCAGACCTTCACGGTGGTGCCCCTGGCATGGAACGACCGCCAGCCCGCATCGCCCCACGGCGACTACTGGGAGCTCGTTACCGACCCGACGAACCACAAAGTCTTGTTCGTCGGCACCGACGGTGGCATCTACCGGTCGTCGAACCACGGCATCGAGGGAAGCTGGACGTTCATCGGTGAGGGCATCAGCAACGCCGAGATGTACGACATCGCGTTGGCGTCGACCGTCGATCGGGCGATTTCCGGCACCCAGGACAACGGGAATATCCTCTACACCGGCAACCTCGTGTGGGACCACAGGCCACTCGATGCGATCTACGGCGGGGACGGTGGAGCGGTGGCGGTCGATCCGACGGATCCGAGCCGGCTCTACGCCGGGTTCAACAACGACGGGGCACCATCAGCGTCGACCGACGGCGGTGCGACGTTCTCGGCCTTCGTCTCCGGCTTCGCTGGTTACACGGATTGCCACGCCTACAACATGACGCTCGACCTCCAGGTCGACCCGAACGATCCGAAGGTTCTCCTCGAGTCGTGCGGCTTCTCGCTCTGGCGTGCCACGACTACCGGGCCGATCAGCGGGTGGAACTGGTCGTCGATCTTCACGACTTCTGGCCAGTACGTCACGCGATCGGCGGTCCAGGACGACCTGGATGTCTATTACGCGGGCACCACCAAGGGACGCGTGTTCGCCTCCCTTGGTGGCACCGTCTGGAGCGCGACCCCGGTCTTCACCGATCCGGAGTCGAAGTTCGTGTCGGACCTCGAAGTGGATCCGCTGCACCAGGAGCTTCTCTACGCGTCGTTCGCCCCGGTCACCACCGTCGATCGGGATTGCGACACGAACGCCGGGACCGCGCGCATCTACCAACTCGCCCGGCAGACGACGGTACCTGTGACGTTGAACGCGTTGGACATCACCGACAACCTGCCCGTCGGCCTGTGCGTCAACGCCCTCGCCATCGACCCGGTCGTCGACCGCACCGTGTATGCCGGAACGAACAAGGGTGTGTACCGCGGCCGCGCCAGCTCCGCCGGCGGGCCGTGGACGTGGGAGGAGTACAACGACGGGATGCCACTGGCAGACGTCCGCGACCTCGCGGTCCACCCGGTGAACGGTCACATCTTCGCCGCCACCTTCGGCCGCGGCGCGTACGAGGTCACCCCCGAGACGAACTCCCCACCAGTGCTGACCGTGCCCGGCCCACAGACCGTCGACTATCACGACTACCTCACCTTCCAGGTCTCGGCGATCGACGCCGATGCCGGTGACCCGCTCTCGTTCAGCTCCAGCGGCCTCCCGGCCGGGCTGACGCTGACGGACTACGGCAACGGGACAGCGATCGTGTCCGGGCTGGTCGAGGCTGTCCCGGCCATCTACACGGCAACGATCTCGGTGAGCGACGGGACGAACCCGCCGGTGTCGGCGACTGTTCAGATCAGGGTCACGAAGGAGCAAACCCTCACGCATTACACCGGCCCGACCGTGATCGCCAACGGCCAGCCGGTGACCCTGACCGCTCAGCTGCTCGAGGACGACCCGACGCAGGTCCCGAATCGGACGCTCACGTTGAGTGTCGGTAACCAGAGCTGCACCGGACTCACCGACCTCACCGGGGTTGCGTCCTGTGTCATCACGACCGTGTCGTCGCCGCTCGGCCCGGTGACCGTCACTGCCGACTTCGCCGGCGACGCCTGGTACCTGCCCTCGTCGGACAGCATCTCGGCGATCGTGTTCGCCTTTCCCGAGCGCGGTGCGTTCGTGCTCGGGGACGCAACGATCGACGCGGCAGGGCCGACCACGACGCTCACCTTCTGGAACGCACGATGGAACCGTCTCAACGCGCTCACCGGTGGGGAACTGCCGCCGGCCTTCAAGGGGTTCGCGGCAGCGCCGAGTTCCGCGCCGCCCGCGTGCGGTGCTTCGTGGACGACCATGACCGGCAACAGCTCGAAGCCGGTCGCGACGGTTCCGAGCTACATGGGAGTGGCCGTCGCGAGCAAGGTGACGAGGTCCGATTCGACCGTTTCCGGCGACATCGTCCAGATCGTCGTGATCAAGACCGATGACGGTTACGCCCCTGACCCGGGCGTTGCCGGAATCGGGACACTCGTCGCGACCTACTGCTCGCTGCCCTGACGCGTAGGAAGTCAACGTCGAGCCGCTCTTGCCCACGGCTTCAGTAGGGCATCGTGCGGTCGATGGGTGCCGCTGGCGCGGGCGGGCTCGATCCGAGCCGACAACAGCACCGGTCACAGTGTTTTCGGTCACGTGACGGTCGCCGCAGCACCGACGAGAAGGCCGATACCTCCGGCAGTCAGAACGCCACCGCGTCCGCGAACCGGCGGAGACGAGCCCGCCTCGGCGCATTTGAGGCAGCTGATGGGGAAGGGACAATGGGGAAGGACGCCGCTCGACCGCGTACGCCACCGCACGCACATGGGATCGGGTTGGCCGCGGGCTCGTCGGGGCGGTGAAACGCCACACGCATTCGCAGGCTTCAACGCGACTCCTCGCACTCGGCTTACGGCGAATTGTGCTGGCTGTCGGCGCGCCAATCGAGCTGCCGCAGATCAGTCGCAGCGCTGACGCGGTCGGTTCCGACCTGGGAGCGCTGTGACAGCCCTCGTTCACAATGAGGGCATGTCCCACCCGATCTCGTCGGCCAGCACGGTCGACTTCGCCTCCGCCGCCCGCACGCTCACCCGTGAGGCGCGCCGGCGGGGGATGATCGGGCCCAGCTTCAGATGCCCACCCAGGCTGGTCGGGGTCGACCGTACGATCCGCCGGCGCGGTGACGGGGCGATCGTCTCGGTGCGCCTGCGCGGGCGACCGTGGGCGGCCGTGTTGGCCGACATGATCGAGGGTGTCGTCGTGGCCAACCAGATGGCCCCGCCGCAGTCCGACCGTTTACGGTCCGAGCTGTGGACGGTGTGTGGTTTCGCCCCGACGGTCGAACGCGACGACAGCGGGGCGATCGCCCGGGTCGCCTGACCGATCGGGCAGTCGACGCGCAGCGCTAGCGTGGACGCCGTCGCCCGGGTGGTGGAATTGGCAGACACGGGGGGCTTAAACCCCCCTTCCCCGCAAGGGGAGTGCGGGTTCAAATCCCGCCCCGGGCACCGCATCCGAAAGGAGTTGTGTAGGTCATGACTCCGTTCAATCGACCAGCTGAGACCTCGACGCTCCCGCGCTGATGGCCGATCGAGCTCGTCGAGATACCTCGCGTTCGCTCTGAACCCGAGGCGGGGCGGCCGCCCGTTGGTGCTGCTGCCGTCGTGAGAGGCGAGGAGTGAGGGAGCGTGGCGCGGGACGCCTCTCGTTGGCGGAGTCGTAGCACCATCGTCCACTGGCAACCCGCACGTCGAAGACGCGCTTGATGGTGTCATCAACGAGACGAGGAGACACCAATGAAACAACATCTGGTCTGGATCATCGCCGGCAGTGCCACGGTTGGTCTGACGGTTCCCGCATTCGCGGCGATGCAGTCGGCGACCACGCCGGACGACAACGGCGTTCCCGGCGAGCTTCGGGGGAACTGCGACGAGGCCGAGCACGCGAACGACTCGAACTGTCTGAGCCTGACCGTACCGAATCCGACCGGTTCGCCGACGCCGATCACGATCGACCTCCCGATCCCACCGACATCGACATCGACGACCACCGTGACCACCACGAGCTCGGCGTCGGAGGCGTCGAACGCGTCAGGCGCTCCAACGACCTCGCTCGATGACGGAGCACGTGGCGGCACGATCCCATCGACCAGCATGCCGGAGGACGTCAGCGGTCCGTGCGACGAGGTCGAGCACGCCGACGATCCCCGGTGCACCGGCCGCGCAGCCGGCGAGGACGGCACGGCGGACCGGCCGGTCGGCACGATTCCCGACAACTCCGTGGCGACCAGCCTGCCGGGCGACGTCAGCGGTCCGTGCGACGAGGTCGAGCACGCCGACGATCCCCGGTGCGCCGGTGGCGCATCCGCAGTCGGCAGCGACGACAGCTCAGATGATCGTTCAGGTCACGACGCCGGAGATGACAGCTCCGGGCACGGTGGTGATGATCGTTCAGGTCACGACGCCGGAGATGACAGCTCCGGGCACCGTGGAGGCGATTGAGCGTTCGATCACCGAACGGATCTGCCGCTCGGCACAGGGGTCACACCTGGTGGGTGCGGCCCCGTTGCCGCGTGCGATGAGTGAGACAATGGCGGTCGTCGATCGACAGGAGAGACAGTGCAGAATGATGGAGCGCGAGTGCTGGTGCAGCCGATCTCGGTGCGGTCGCTCGTCGGCCGGTTCGCGATCGCCGGGCTTGTCGCGTTCGTGTTCGTGGCGGCCTTCACTGCGTTTGCGAGCCGACGGGTCGGGACCGAGCAGGCGATCGAGGAGGCGCGGCGAGCGGCGTATGTCAGCTCGGTCGGTCTGATCCGCCCGGTGCTCGGTGACGATCTGCTGACCATGGATGCCGAGGCGCTCGATCGCGTCGATGCTGTCGTGCGTGACTCGGTGTTGCGCGGTTCGCTGGTTCGGGTGAAGATCTGGAGTGGGGACGGGACGATCGTCTACTCCGACGAGCCTCGCCTGATCGGCGAGCGGTTCACGCTCGGCGACGACGAGCAGGCGATCTTCACCAACGGCGAGCAGGGCGCCGAGGTGAGCGACCTGTCCAAACCGGAGAACAGGTTCGAAACTGAATCGAAGCTGCTCGAGGTGTACTCGCTGACCGAGACGGCGTCGGGCACGCCGCTTCTGTTCGAGGCCTACTTCCGCTACAGCGGAGTCACCGACGTGGGCCGTCACTTGTGGGCGCAGTTCGCGCCGATCACGATCGGCGCGTTGATCGTGCTCGAACTGATCCAGATTCCGTTGGCGTGGTCGATGGCGCGACGGCTCCAGGCGAGCCAGCGAGAACGTGAACGCCTGCTCAGGCACGCTCTCGAAGCGTCCGACGCCGAACGACGCCGGATCGCGAGCGATCTCCATGACGGCGTCGTCCAAGAGTTGACCGGGGTCTCACTGAGTCTCGCCGCCCAGGGTCGCAGCGACTCGATCGATCGACGGCAAGCCCTCGATGCGTCCGCCGCGATTCGCGCCAGCATCAAATCGCTGCGCTCGCTCCTCGTGGAGATCTACCCGCCGAATCTGCAGGAGGAAGGACTCCAGTCGGCGATCGGCGACCTGCTCAGCGGGCTCGAAGCGAGGGGGATCGCGACGCGACTCGACGCCGAGATGGGCGAGGATGCTGTCGACGCTGAGGCCTCCGCCCTCGTCTACCGCGTCGCCCAGGAAGCGCTCCGCAACGTCGTGAGTCACGCTGCAGCGACACAGGTTCGTGTCATGCTGCGCGTCGCCGACGGATCGATTCGCCTCATCGTTGACGACGATGGTCGCGGGTTCTCCGCCGGCACCCTCGGTGAGCGCACCGCCGATGGACACGTCGGGTTGCGCTCGCTGGCCGGACTGGTCGCCGACCTCGCCGGCACATTGGACGTCCGCTCCGAGCCGGGAGACGGGACGCGAGTCGAGGTCTCCATACCGATCGATGCAAGGATTCGGCGATGACACCGGAAACGAGCGCGACCAGCAATCGGATCCGAATCATCATCGTCGACGACCACGCAGTGGTCCGCTCGGGACTGGAGCAGTTGCTCGCCACCACCGACGACATCGAGCTGGTCGGGACTGCATCGAACGGGAACGAAGCAATCGAACGCGTCGACGAACTCCGTCCAGACGTCGTACTGATGGACCTCTCGATGCCCGAGCTCGACGGGGTCGAAGCGACTCGACGTATCAGCGAGACGCATCCAGCCAGCCACGTACTGGTGTTGACCTCGTTCTCCGACCAAACCCGAATCCTCGACGCGATCAGTGCGGGCGCAGACGGCTATCTGCTCAAACACAGCGACCCCGACGACATCGCAGATGCAATCAGAGCAGTGCACGCGGGTGGCGCACCGCTCGATCCGAAAGCCGCCAGGGCACTCCTCGAGTCGCGACGCTCGCGACGACACGCACCCCAGCTGACGGACCGTGAGCGCGAAGTGCTCCGACTCGTTCGCGACGGCCTCGCCAACAAGCAGATCGCCCGCAGGCTCGGCATCGCAGAACGGACCGTCAAGGCTCACCTGACGAGTGTCTTTCAACGGCTCGGCGTCACCGACCGGACACAGGCGGCGCTCTGGGCGAGCGAGCACCTCGACCCGCCCGACTGAGACCCTACGGGCCGATCGACATCTGACATCGAAGCGACCCGCCCGTCAGCGACCGACGATCCGCGCTGTGAGCTCAGTCGTGCTGACCTGAGTGGTCCGAACCCGACCCTGAGTTGCCGGATGCGGTACTCGTGTCGTCGGACCCCGACCCTGAGTTGCCGGATGCGGTACTCGTGTCGTCGGACCCCGACCCTGAGTTGCCGGATGCGGTACTCGTGTCGT
>JAHEDX010000164.1 GCA_024641005.1 Acidimicrobiaceae bacterium | reverse complement strand
ACGCGACGGTCGCAGTAGCCGTCCGCGAGATGGAAGAGCAGGACCGCGAGGCATTCCTGCGGCTCGGCGACCAAGACCTCGGCAACTTCCACGCCGCGATCAATTGGGCCTACACCAACGGACACCCAACTCTCGGGCTGGAGATCTCGCTCGACCTGTGGTCCTACTTCTCGGCGCGCGACATGCGCCACGCCAAGCGGTACATCCGAACCGGGCTCGAGCTCGTCGTCGGCGAAACACCGATCTCATTGCAGGCGGCCGCACTGTCGTTGATCGACGAGTCGAGCGCCCACGACGACGAGTTTCGGGCGGCGACACAGACGCGCGTCGAGCTCGGTCTCCAATCGAGCGACGATCCCACCTTGCGGTCGACGCTCCTGCGAGGCCTCGCGTCGAGTGTTGCCCACACCGACCCTCGGGCAGCCCAGCGGTACCTCACCGAGGCTGCCTCGCTGCGTCCGGTGCCACCTGGCACCACGTTGGCCGCCCTGAACAACCTGTGCATGGATAGCTGGCTGTCGGGGGAGATCGACGACCCGGACGCCGTGATCGCTCGGCTCGCCGAGGTGATGGATGCGTTTCCGAGCTTCGAGTTGATGGAGCGCTCGATCCAGGCGATGCTGGCCGCGACCACGGGTCGGTGGAACGATGTCGTACGTCTCGTCGATACACCTGATTCTCGCGACCAGCTCAACTGGTGGCTGATCGCGACCGTGCACGTCGAGGCGCTGGTCGCGCTCGACCGCCCGCAAGAGGCACGGGACGTCCTGGAGCAACTGAAGTCGAGCGGCGACGGTCCAAATATGTTGTTGGCCACCGCCCTTCTCGAAGCTCCGATCCATCTGGCGACGGGCGATCCCGCAGCTGCGGTCGCCGCGCTGGCTCCCGTGACGGAGTTCGTCGGCGGCGATTCCGACCGACTGGCGATAGCAGTCCCTGCCGCGTCCATGGTCGCCGCCGGCGCCTGCGGCCTCGGCCAGTTCGAAACGGCCGCGATCTGGTTCGGCTTCTCCGCTGCCGAGCAGCAGCGACTCGATATCAGGCTGCGCATCGCCGACCGACCGGTCGCCGATCGGGCGATCGAAACCTGTCGTGCTGAGCTCGGCGACGAGCGATTCGACGCCTGCGCGGCGCTCGGCGCGACCTCGGAGTTTCGCGACCTACCGCGAGTCGAACTCTCGTCGGCACCACGTCCGACGTGAGTACCGGGCGCCTCACACGATGTTGGTGATCGCACCTTTTTCTGCACCTTGGGCGAGCTTGGCGTACTTGGCCAGCACACCGCTGGTGTAGCGCGGAGCGTTGGGCTGCCAACCGTCACGGCGGGCCGCCAACTCAGCATCGTCGACCATCAGGTCGAGCGAGAACGTGGGGACGTCGATCTTGATCACGTCACCGTCGCGCACGAATGCGATCGGACCGCCGTCGACCGCTTCGGGGGCGACGTGACCGATGCAGAAGCCCCACGTGCCACCCGAGAAGCGGCCGTCGGTGATGAGCGCGACGTCGGCGCCACGGCCGGCACCCTTGAGGGCGCCCGTGATGGCGAGCATCTCGCGCATCCCCGGGCCACCCTTGGGGCCCTCGTAGCGGATCACGATCACGTCACCAGGCTTGATCTCGCCGGCCATCACCGCCGCCATCGCTCCGTCCTCACCGTCGAACACGCGCGCCGGCCCCTCGAACGAGCGCTGCTCTTTCGACAGGCCCGCCACCTTCACGACCGAGCCGCTGGGGGCCAGCGAGCCCGTGAGGATGTTGAGACCACCCTCTGCATTGATGGGATTCGAGATCGGGTACACGACGGTGCCGTCGGGTGCCGGTGGATCGATGTCTGCCAGGTTCTCGGCCATCGTCTTGCCGGTGACGGTCATCTCGTCACCGTGCAACATGCCCTCCTCGAGGAGATGCTTCAGCACGACCGGGACGCCACCGATCCGGTCGAGGTCGGTCATGTGGAATTTGCCGCCCGGCTTCATGTCGGCGAAGTGCGGCACACGGGCGGCGACCTTGTTGAAGTCGTCGAGATCGAGCGCCACCCCGGCCTCGTTGGCAATCGCCAGCAGGTGCAGCACAGCGTTGGTCGAGCCGCCGAGCGCGTTGGCGAGCGCGATCGCGTTCTCGAACGCTCCCTTCGTGAGGATGTCGTGCGGTCGAAGCCCCGTCTTCAACATGTTGATGACCGCCTCGCCGGCGCGGCGGGCGTCGTCCTCGCGGCGACGGTCGACGGCCGGCGGCGATGCCGAGCCCGGCAACGACAGACCGAGCGCCTCGCCGATCGAACTCATCGTGTTGGCGGTGAACATGCCACCGCACGCCCCCTCGCCGGGGCAGGCGTTCTTTTCGATCGCGAACAACTCGTCCTCGGTGATCGTGCCCGCCGCACACGCGCCGATCGCTTCGAACACCGACGTGATGTCGAGCGCCTTGCCGTTGAGGTAACCGGGGTGGGTTGATCCGTTGTAGACGAACACGCCGGGCAGATCGAGCCGCGCGATCGCCATCATCATGCCGGGCATCGACTTGTCGCATCCACCGGTGGCCACCAGGCCGTCGAGACGCTCGCCGTGCATCACGGCTTCGACCGAGTCGGCGATGATCTCGCGGCTCACGAGCGATGCCCGCATGCCTTCGTGACCCATCGAGATGCCGTCGGACACGGTGATCGTGCCGAACTCGAGCGCCACTCCCCCGGCGGCGCGAACGCCTTCCTTCGCAGCGGCGGTGAGGCGACGGATCGACGCGTTGCAGGGCGTGATCTCGTTCCACGACGATGCGATGCCGACCTGCGGCTTGACCCAGTCGTCCTCGGTCAACCCGACGGCTCGCAACATCGCTCGTGCAGCCGCCTTCTGGATGCCATCGGTGACGTCACGCGACCGGGGCTTGATGTCGACGGGGGTATCACTCGGACTTGTCGTCATGGTGGTGAGGGTAGTCCGCTGCCCCGACCGTCATCCTGGTGCAGCGAACACCCGGATGAGCAGGACGGATAGCGTGTGCGACGATGGGACTGAACGCGGCGACGACCTGATGGGGGTTGCCTTCCTCCCGTTCGTCGTCGCCGTCGTCGCAGGTGCGATCACGTACATCGCCTATCTGCAACGACAACGACAACGCGCCGAGATGCGCGCAGTCGCTGCTCGGTACGGCCTGCAGGTCGACATCACCCCGAAGAAGCCACCACAGCTCGACTTCGAACTGTTCGACAACGGCAGCGGCCGGACCGTCGAGGCCCAGATGTGGCGCACCGGCGCGAACGACAGTGTGTTCCAGTA
>JAHEDX010000163.1 GCA_024641005.1 Acidimicrobiaceae bacterium | reverse complement strand
CGGCGTCCAACCGCGACGTTCAGACGCGCACCGCGCGGGTTCGCACGATCATGTCGTGGAACGTGCGATTCTCGGAGTCCCACAACGGCCACAGGAATCCGAGATAGCAGGGCATGGCGCTCAAGATCCGAGCGAAGTACCGGCCGACGGCTCGGCCCGTGCCGATCACGGCGCCCGTTCGTTCGTCGACGATCTTGTAACCGGTGGCGCTCATCCCCCAGCTCTGGCCTCGGGACCCGACCCGACGGCAATACAGCATGAGGAACAGGAAGAAGCCACCGGCATACAGCAGCACACCGAGAGCTGTGGTTCCGCTGGTCGGCACCTCGCACAGCTGGGAACGTTCGAAGCCGGAGCACGCCGTGATCTCTTTGGGGCCGGCCGCGATCACGATGATCGCCGGCAGGAAGAACACGATCGACACGATCCCGTCGATGATGACGGCCCCGACCCGCTGCCACCACCCGGCGAAACGAGGCAGTGGCTGGTACACCGGGGCCGCCCCGTAGGCGGGCGGAACGACGCCGAACCCACCCTGCAGAGGAGGAGGGGGAGGAGGAGGAGCGGGGGTACCCATTCCGCTGGGAGGGGGCGGTGGCGGGGGCGGAGGTGGGTTCGTCACCGAGCCAGTGTGTCAGGAATCGTCGGCCGGAACGGCGACTCACCGCGTAACGGAACGGTGCCAGGCACCGTTCGGTTACGGGCTCAGAGGGGGACGTTGCCGTGCTTGCGCTGCGGCAGGTCCTCGCGCTTCGAGCGCAACACCCGTAGCCCGGCGACCACCTTGCGACGGGTCTCGGCGGGGTCGATGACGTCGTCGACGAAGCCCCGCTCGGCGGCCGCGTAGGGGTTCGCGTACTTCTCGGTGTACTCGTTGACCAGTTCGGCGCGGCGGGCGACCGGGTCGGCGGCCTGCTGCAACTCTCGGCGGTACACGATCTCGACCGCGCCCTGCGGGCCCATCACGGCCAGCTCGGCCGACGGCCAGGCGAACGACAGGTCGGACCCGATCGACTTCGAGTCCATGACCACATACGCGCCGCCGTAGGCCTTGCGGGTGATGATCGAGATACGCGGAACGGACGCCTCGCAATAGGCGTACAACAACTTCGCCCCGTGGCGGATGATGCCGCCGTATTCCTGGTCGACGCCGGGCAAGAAGCCGGGCACGTCGACGAAGGTGAGCAGCGGGATGTTGAAGGCATCGCACGTACGAACGAAGCGGGCGGCCTTCTCGGCCGACTCGATGTCGAGCACCCCGGCCAGGATCATCGGCTGGTTGCCGACGATGCCGACCGGATGCCCCTCGACCCGGGCGAAGCCACAGATGATCGACTTCGCCCAGTGCGGGAAGTACTCGAAGAACTCACCGTCGTCGACCACCGATTTGACGACCTTGTGCATGTCGTACGGCAGGTTCGCGCTGTCGGGCAACAGATCGGTCAGCTCGGGGCACAGCCGCTCGGGGTCGTCGCCCGACTCGTCGACCGGGGGCTGTTCGAGATTGTTCGCCGGCAGGAACCCGAGCAGGAATCGGACGTCGTCGAGACAGGACTTCTCGTCGTCGGCGACGAAGGTGGCGACGCCCGATTTCGAGGCATGGGACATGGCCCCACCCAACTCCTCGAGGGTGACGTCCTCGCCGGTGACGGTCTTCACGACGTCGGGGCCGGTGATGAACATGTGCGAGGCCTCGCGCACCATGAAGATGAAGTCGGTCATCGCCGGCGAGTACACGGCACCGCCTGCGCACGGCCCGAGGATCACCGATATCTGCGGCACCACGCCCGACGACTGCACATTGCGGCGGAAGATCCCGCCATAGCTGGCGAGGCTGACCACGCCTTCTTGAATTCGAGCGCCGGCACCGTCGTTCAACCCCACCACCGGAGCTCCGGTCTTGAGGGCGAGGTCCATCAGCTTGTGGATCTTCTCGGCGAACACCTCGCCGAGCGCCCCACCGAACACGGTGAAGTCCTGGCTGAAGACGAACACCTTGCGCCCGTCGACCGTGCCCCACCCCGTGATGACACCGTCGGTGTACGGACGCTCTTCGAGGCCGGCCTCGTGGGCGCGGTGTCGAGCCAGCATGTCGAGCTCGTGGAAGCTGCCGTCGTCGAGGAAGTACTCGATCCGCTCCCTGGCCAGCAGTTTGCCCTTGGCGTGCTGCCGCTCGACGGAACGTTCGGACCCCGCATGGATCGCCGCGTCACGGCGGTCCTGGAGCTCGTGGATCTTGTCCTGCATCGACGTCACGCCCCGCACGCTAGTTCGCCGACCGGACACAACCGCAAGGACACCTCCGGACGGCTCCGACCACCGGCAGCTCGTTCGTTGATCGGCTGCGTCGGGCACGGGCGTCGCATCGGGATCGACGTCAAGAGGGCATCAACTATCGACAATTCGTTTACGTCAGCGGTCTGACCGGCCGATATACAGTCATGCGCGACAACCGGCATCGTCGAGACAGCGGGTTCACGCTGATCGAATTGCTGATCGTGATCGTGATCCTCGGGGTGCTCGCCACGATCGTCGTGTTCGCCGTCGGTGGCATCACCGATCGCGGCTCGGTGAGCGCCAGCGCTGCCGATGAGACGACCCTGGCCGTCGCCGAAGAGGCCCACATGGCCCAGTTCGGCACCTACGCCGACGAGCCCGGGCTCGTGACCGCTGGGTTGCTCCGTCGCGAGTCGAGCCTGTTCGACATCGCGCTCACGGCCGACAGCTACACGATTTCACCCGTCGGCGGAGGCGGGTCGCCGCTGCCTCCGGCTGACCCCGGGTCGGATCCGACTCCGACGACGACCACTCCCGCAGGCCCGGTCGCGGCGAGCTACTCGACCTCCTCTGGCAGCTATGGCGGCCAGTCGCTCGGGACGGGCAGCAAGACGCTCCTCATCATCGGGGGCGGCACCGGCAGCGATCTCTGGACGACCCTGCAGACCGCCCAGCCCGCGAACACGACCGTGATCTGGCTGAACGCCTCGGACATCAACACCGCTGCCGACGTCGATGCGATCGTGGCGAGTGGAGCCGACTACATCGTCGCTGCCACCAGCATCCCGATCACGGACGGCCCCGTGAACACCTTCGTCGGCGCCTACATGAACTCGAAATACGGCGCAGGCACCTTCTGGTGGACGTTCAATCGAGGTCGCAACCCGACGCTCGCCGAGCTGGAAGCTGCTCTCGCCTGACCCGAGGCGCCCGGCGCCCGCCGAAGCGGTCAGGCCGGATCGACCAGGCGATAGACCACGTTCACATCGACCCTGAGTTGCTGCTCACCGGGCTCGATCGGGGTGGAACGCGAGAAGCGGGCTTCCGACAT
>JAHEDX010000162.1 GCA_024641005.1 Acidimicrobiaceae bacterium | reverse complement strand
CGAGTCGCTCGGCATCATGGACAACGGCCGCATCCTCCAGACACCGGCAGCGGTGATCGGTGGGCTCACCTACAACTTCTTGCCGTTCATGATCCTGCCCATCTATGTCAGCCTCGAGAAGGTCGACCCCGGGCTCGTCGATGCTGCACAGGACCTGTACTCCACCTCGACCGCTGCGTTCCGCAAAGTCGTGTTACCGCTGTCCATGCCCGGCGTGTTCGCAGGCACGCTGCTGACGTTCATCCCTGCGGCCGGCGATTTCGTCAACGCGTTGTATCTCGGAAACCCGAGCACGACCATGATCGGCAACTCGATCCAGGACCAGTTCCTGGTCCAGAACAATGTGCCACTGGCATCTGCGATGTCCTTCGTGCTGATGGCGATCATCACTGTGCTGGTGCTCATCTACAGCCGCTTCTTCGGCACCGAGGATCTGGCGTGACCGGGGTCGGCCGATCGAGGAGGTCCTCCGAATGAGCGGACCGACCTCGATACGCGGCTCCGTGGCGAAGTGGGGCCTGAACATCTACGCGCTGCTCGCCCTGTTGTACCTCTTCATCCCGATCGTGTGGATCGTCGGATTCTCGTTCAACGACCCGCGTGGTAACTACAACGTCCAGTGGCAGGGTTGGACGTTCGACAACTGGCGCGACCCGTTCGGCGACAAGGCGTTGACCGACGCATTCGTCGAGAGCCTCAAGATCGCTGCCATCTCGACCGTCGTTGCCACCGTCTTGGGCTCGCTGATGGCGATCGGCCTTGCCCGGTACAAGTTCCGCGGCAGCGGCGCACTGAACTTCTTCCTCGTCCTCCCACTCACCACGCCCGAGATCGTCCTCGGTTCGTCATTGGCGACGCTCTTTCTCGACTGGAACATCACGCGAGGCTTCAACACCGTCGTGATCGCGCACATCATGTTCCAGGTCAGTTTCGTCGCACTCACCGTTCGAGCTCGCGTACGCGGATTCGACTGGTCGCTCGAACAGGCCGCCCAGGATCTCGGCGCCACACCGATGCGTACGTTCTGGAGGATCACCTTCCCGTTGATACTCCCGGGCATCCTCGCTGCCGCGTTGCTGTCGTTTGCACTGTCACTCGACGACTTCATCATCACGCTGTTCAACGCCGGTTCGCTGAACACGTTCCCGCTCTACATCAACGGCAGTTTCCGGGTTCGCTTCCCGGCCCAGGTCAACGTGCTCGCCAGCGTCGTGCTGTTCGCGAGCATCCTGTTGCTACTGACCGGAACGCTCTTCGGCGCACGCAAGAACCGCTCACAGAGCTGACCCGTCCGTCGCTCAGTACGGTGCGTCGACGTCACCCGCCTCGACGTAGACGCTCTTGATCTGGCTGTAGTGATCGAGTGCGGCCCGACTGTTCTCGCGACCGATGCCAGAACGCTTGTAACCACCGAACGGAGCCTCGATCGGCGTCAGGTTGTAGGTGTTGATCCAGCAGGTCCCGGCTTGCAGACGACCGATCACACGGTGGGCACGCTGGACGTCCTTGGTGAAGACCCCGGCAGCAAGCCCGACGTCGAGGCTGTTGGCACGCTCGACGACCTCGTCCTCGTCGTCGAAGACGAGCACACACATGACCGGACCGAAGATCTCCTCCCGGGCGATTCGCATCGAGTCGGCAACCCCCGTGAACACGGTGGGACACACGAACCAACCGTCGTCCACGCCGTCGACCTCGGCCGACCGACCACCCACAGCGACCATCGCCCCCTCGGCGACCCCGATCTCGATGTACTCGAGCACCCGTCGATATTGAGGCTCGCTGACGAGCGGGCCCATCTGGGTCGCCTCGTCGAGTGGGTCCCCGAGCACGATCGCAGCCGTTCGATCGACCAGACGTCGGACGAACTCGTCGTGGATGTCTCGATGCACGAACACGCGGGTTCCATTCGAGCAGATCTGTCCTGACGAGTAGAAGTTGCCGAGCATCGCACCACCGATTGCATTGTCGAGTTCGGCGTCGTCGAAGACGATCAGCGGCGACTTGCCGCCGAGCTCGAGCGTGACGTGCTTGAGTCCGGGGGCGGCACCGGCCGCCACTCGCTCACCTGTCGCGACCGAGCCGGTGACAGAAACCTTGGCCACTCCCGGGTGCTGGACCAGTGCCGAGCCGACGCTTCCACCACCCTGGACCACGTTGAACACGCCGTCCGGAAGGCCCGCCTCGGTCAGGATCTCAGCCAGGGCCAACGCACTCAGCGGCGTGACCTCGGATGGCTTGAACACCATCGCGTTGCCCGCTGCCAGCGCCGGCGCGGCCTTCCAACACGCAATCTGGATCGGGTAGTTCCAAGCCCCGATGCCAACGCACACACCGAGAGGTTCTCGGCGCGTGTAGGTGAACGAACCCCCGAGATCGACGTACTCGCCGGTGATGGTCGCCGCGAGACTGCCGAAGTAGTCGAGGCAGTCGGCCCCCGACGCCGCATCGGCCACCAAGGTCTCCTGTAGCGGCTTGCCGGTATCGAGCGTCTCGAGCACCGACAACTCACGGTTACGTCGACGGATCAACCCGGCGGCTACCCGCAGGACCCGTCCCCGCTCCGCCCAGGGGGTCGCCGCCCACAGCAGGGCACCGGCCCTGGCCGCCTCGACAGCTGCCTCGACGGTGTCGGCATCGGCCTCGTGCAACGAGGCGATCACCTCCCGCGTCAGCGGGTACCGGCTCTCGAGCACTGGGCCCGACGAATCGACGAATCGTCCATCGATGTAATGGCTGCCGGCAGGTTGTGCGCGCATAGCCAGGATGTTTTCATACCGGACCCGAAAACGGCGAGAGCCGACGACCAACGTCGCCGGCTCTCCCGATTGATTCCGACCCCACCGACGAAACGCCGAGGGGTACGGCGGGCCAACTTCAGCTGGCCTGGATCTTGATTTCGATGTCGACGCCCGCCGGAAGCTCGATGCGCTGCAGCGAGTCGATCGTCTTGGCGTTGGGATTGATGATGTCGATCAACCTCTTGTGGACGCGCATCTCGAAGTGCTCACGCGAGTCCTTGTCGACGTGCGGGCCACGGATGACCGTGTACCGGTGCTTGTCGGTCGGCAACGGGATCGGGCCACGGATGGTGGCGTCGGTCCGGTTGACGGTCTCGACAATCTTCTTGGTCGACTGGTCGATGATCTCGTGGTCGAACGCCTTCAGGCGGATTCGGATGTTCTGGGCCATGTCACTGCTCTCGATTCAGCTTGATTCGAATGATCACTTGATGATGTTGACGACGCGGCCGGCACCCACGGTACGGCCACCCTCACGGATCGCGAACCGAAGACCCTCGTCCATCGCGATCGGCTTACCCAACTCCACCGTCATCTCGACATTG